>CBDVAD010000157.1:0-7958 GCA_965371875.1 uncultured bacterium | reverse complement strand
AAACATACTTTCCGATGTATCAAGCAGAACTATATTCTCTATTTGATCTGACATAAGGTACGATAAAGAGCAAACTATCAGAAATAATACAACTAAATATTTTTTCAACTTCTATCTCCAAATAAAACCAGATCTGTTTTATACAGGTATGAGCACGATCGCGGACCCATACACAAATCATAAAAGAGTTCTTTAGAACTCTTTTGCTGAGATTTTATCAATCCTATACTTATAATCTCTTTCGTTAATCTCAAAGGAAACTTCATCACCCTCTTTATGCTTCCATAGTTTATTCCCGAAAGGAGAAAGATACGATATACAATGTTTGGCAGGATCAGATTCCCATGGGCCGAAAAAGGTAAAAAACTCTTCTTCTTCTGTTTTCAAATTAAAAAGTTTAACTTCAGTACCAAATGAAATAGTGGAAGGATCAACCTCATTTGGATTAAAGATTGAAGCTTTTTCCAAATCTTCTTTTATTTTTGAAACAGCGATATTTAACAATTCCTGTTTTTCTTTACCAGCTTTATATTCGGCATTCTCTTTAAGATCTCCCATTTCAATAGCTATACCAATTTCTTTGGAATTGAGAGGTATCTCAACTTCCAGAATATACTTAAGTTTAGTCTGCTTTTCTTCGAAACTTTTTCTGGTGACAATAAGACCTCTGGAAACTTTTTCCTTTTCATCTTCACCATGAAATCTAAAATTCCGGAATCTTGAGAGGATAGTAGATTTTAATTCCAGTTTAACTGATGGATCAAGATCTTTTACATCATTTACTAGAGAAAATATTCTGTCTAATGAATCTTCATCAGCTGTTTCTAAATGTTCCGGAAGATTATTTTCCTTAAAAAGAAAATTTAAAATTTGTTTATTTATTTTTCTATTAAAACTTACTTCACGTTTATTATTTATCTCTCTATAAGAAATATCAAGAAGGTGAATCATTCCAATAAGGACTTTCTCAAAAAGAATTCCGTAATCATTGTTCCAGGACATTTTTTCTGTATTTCGGGCAAGCCATATAAAGGCCTCTCTTTTGTCCTTGTACTGATATAAAGTTCTTGCATAAAGATCTTTAAGGAGATCTTCATGTTTTTCCTCAGTAAGTATTTCAATAATATACTTTGATAGATGATAAGGGAAAAGTTTAACAAAAAGTTTCGGCCATTCACTGAAATTCTGTTTTATAGCCTTTAGAAATTCCTGTTTAAGATCACTGTCCTCAATAAGAGCAAATATACTTTCAATATCCTCTAAATTATCATTTAAAAGATCTTTAAATTCAAAAGAAATACCAGGGTTAAGGAAGGGATAAATACCTACAATATGTTTTATGATCAGAAAACTTGAAACTACATATTCACTGGTATTGGAATCTCCCTTCAGGAAGGCAGTAAAGTAGTTGAAAATTTCACCAAAATATTCAGATTCAGGATCAGAATGATCAAGGAATTCTCTAAGTATCTTAAGTTTACCAAAGTATCCACGTTCTGCCTTGAAACGATTGTAAGTTTTTTCATCAAAGGACATTGGAGTATCCCGTACAACAAAAGAATCAATTTTTTCAGGTACATTACCAAACGCAGGATCAGTTTTTAACTGCTTTCTGGCCTCTGTACTCCAGGTTGACCACTCACCGGCTGTAAGAATAGAAGGAACAAGTTCAGCTTTAATCTGCTTCATATTAGCTGTATTATCAAAACTCCTTATTACCATTTTAAGAGCCCATGCAACGTTATTTTTTACTGCATCATGAAGTTTATCTTTAGGCCATATACTTTTTAAAACCCAGACATGTTCTTTTTTTAGACTGGTCAGTGCGCTTACAGCCATTTTGAGTGACATTACATGTCCACGCTTCTTAGCAAAATCTATAATGATATTGTTACCTTTTATCTCCCGAATTAAACCAATACCCCAGGACCTATGAGAAACAAATGTTCCCTCGTCAACAGAAATATGTTTCTCGAAATCACCAATGGCATCATGAACGTTTCTCCAGCTTTGATTCAGGTTTGACAGTCGAATATATTCTTCAAGATTTCCATGATCTTTATACATTTGACGGAAAGATTCTGTAATTTCACGTCTTGCAGATACATTTTTTGCATCATAGGAAAGTATCCTTTTAAGAATACTAACACATTTTGCCCATTGTTCTTTACTCTTGTGTACATCATAGAGATCTTCGAGTAACTGAGAAGCTCTTTCTGTACTATTTATTTTGGAAACTTTCTTTTCGATATGAAAGAAAAAATCTGTTTCATCCGGTATCAATGTGACAAGTTTCAGCCATACCTCTTTAACATTTGAAAAGAGTTTTTTATTGATATAACGATGAATTGCTCTTTTATAATACTCTACTGCCATATCAATATTGGCTTCTGCTTCTTCATTTTCAGCCAGATGTCGTACGATATCCGCCTCTTCATAATCTACTTTTATTAATCTTTTCCATATTTCATATTTCTTTTCACTTTCATTTTCATGATTATAACATTCAGAGAGTGTACGAAGAGCAAATTTATTTTAACCATAGTATAAAATTCTATTTATTAAAAATTCAACAATATTCCATTTATGATTATCAGTAAATATATTGATTATTTTTATAAGGTTTGAATCATCAATAACCTGCCTGCTAAGTGCAATTACACCGGATATATATAGTCCTATAATACTATTTCTTGTATGAACTAAGTGTTCGTCACAAGATTCTTTTACTTTCAGTCTTATTTCAGAAATTTCAGCACTGTCTATAAGTGTATCAAGTTCATTAAAATTACTAATAGTATAACTATTCAGAGCTGCTCTGGTCCACTTTTCTTCATTCAGCAACTCATTTACTTTGTTCACAACTAAATCTGACATTCCACGTATCTCCGCCTAATTAATATACTGATCATAAACTGATTCATCTATAACACGAATCTTTCTAAGTACTTCTTCAACTTTATCTCTTGTTTCACTTGTAATAATATAATGATCAATAATCCAGAAATAACGGTTTATCAATCTTGGAACAAGAACAGCCCTTTCATCATCTGAATCGGTATCTGTTATCCTGTTTTCCAAAGAAAAAATTGACTGCTTCAATTTTCCCAATTCCAGAGGCTTGAGTTCCCTTTTTACATTGAAAACACCCCAAATTACTGCATAAACAGGTATCCATTCCTTTAGTACTTCCTCAGAATAACCTATAGCTCGAATTTTTTCAATAAGCCTGAGTATAAGTTCCGACTCAAGAAAATTTATATTAACCTTTTGAGAGTTAATAAAAAAAGCTTCTCTAAAGAAGGCCTTGGCGACCCTTGTTTCATTTATAAAAGCATAACAGTCTGCAAGTTCACCGAGAATTTCAGGATCATCTCTTTTCTGCCTGCTAATACTTTCCAGATACTCCAAAGCTTTATCGTAATCACCCATCCCTTTGTAACATTTACCTATTCTCAAAAGAAGTTCTTCATCATTGGACCCGATATTCGATGAAGCATTCAGGTAGCCTGTCAGGGCTGTTTGGAAAACCCACTCTTTGATTACTGATACTCCCTGTCTGAAGGGAGTTTTTAACCTTTTAATAAACTCTGTAAACACTTTCCATTCATTGTATAGATATTCACTTTTTGTGAAATCATCAGAACCAATGGCAGTAAGCTGTCTGTGCCTCTCTATCCAGAATTTTGAACATTTAAGTCCTGCAATAGCTTCAGGATTTTCAAAGTCCAGAGTTATTGCCTTCTCATATACTTTTTCTGCTTCCAGGAAACTCCCTTTATGAAAAAGATCATAAGATCGAAGGATCAATTCCTCTATATCAACATCATCCACCGAGAATTTCCCTGACGATCCCATTAGTTTCCTTTTTTTATCACTTCAATCACTCCATTATATCATTAACATCATATTAGTCAATCCGAAGGTTTTTCCTTATATGTATACTATATAATTCTGTTTGCAATTTTCATAAAAATCTGATAATAAGATATTATTATGGAAAGAGATAAAAAAATAATATTTGCTCCATCTCTGCTTTCCGGTAATTTTGCAGATGTTCAGGGATCGGTCAGGCTTATTAAAGAGGCAAATGCTGACTGGATACACCTTGACGTTATGGACGGAGTTTTTGTACCAAATATTACATTTGGGCATAAAATGGTGCAGGATATAAGAAAACTCACTAAATTACCTCTGGATGTACATCTTATGACTGTTCATCCTGAAAATCATATTTCAGATTTTGCAAAGGCAGGGGCAGATTATATTACCTTTCATCTTGAAACTGCAGTGCACAGTCACAGAATTATTCAGCAAATTAAGGAATCCGGTTGTAAGGCCGGTATTTCGATTGTACCTGGCACTCCGGCAGGCGCTCTGTCAGAACTATTACCTTTTTTGGACTTAATTCTGGTAATGAGTGTAAATCCCGGGTTTGGAGGTCAGAGCATGATTACCGAAACCCTCGATAAAATTAAATTTTTCGATGATCTAAGGATGGATAACGGTTACAATTATCTTTTATCAATTGATGGCGGTGTAAATAGAGATAATGCTGAGCTTGTAAGAGAAAAAGGAACAGATGTTCTTATTAGCGGCAGCTCCTTTTTTAAATCATCAGATCCTGTCGCTGAAGCTGCTATAATCAGAGGGAACAAAGGAGTTTAGTATACCTCCGGATATGTCGAAAATAAAACGGGAGTCCTGTTTTGAAAAATAAGTTGTTTATAATATTTTTTATTTTTGTCAATGTACTGGTTTTTGCGCAGATATCAAACGGTAATAAGATTATGGAATCCGGGCTGAATAATTTTTCCAATGGGAATTATACTCCGGCTTTAGGTGACTTCAGAGAGATCGTTCTTGATTCAAACTATGAAAAACTTCACGGCACAGCTTATTATTGGATTGCAAGGTGTTATATGGCACAAAATCTTCTTGATAAGGCTGAAAATAATCTTGATTTTTTTATTCAGAATTTCAAAGAAAACAAGCTGTTTCCTGAAGCCGTTTATCAAAAGGGCAGACTGCTATTCAGGAAAGGTAATTATGACAGCGCTATTCAAATTTTTTATAAATTTATTGAATCATACAGTGATCATCCTTTTGTATCCAACGGTTATTTCTGGATAGCTGAATCACTTTTTTATCTTGGTCATATGGAAGAATCGAAAATGATATATTCTATGATAATCAGGGAATACCCAAATAGTTATAAACTTGAGACATCAAAGTTTAAACTATCTCTTATAACCCTTAAATTTCGTGAAAATGAACTGTTAAAACTAATAAAGATAAGTCATGAAGAATATTTAAAAGCTCTTGAAGATTTTCAACGAAGAGAAAAAACATATGAGCAGACAATCAGCAGTTACCAGCGAAGGTTGTTGGCATCAACATCAGATGACAATAAAGTTGTTGTTTCAGATATGACGGAAGAAATTTACCTTAAGGATAAATCATTAGTATCAATGGAGAGAAAAATAGTCCAGTTAAATCAGACAATCATTAATCTTGAGGAACAGTTGGCAAATCTTGCATCTGATAAAGACGTTACACTAACAACAACTGGTGATGCTGATACATTGAAGAGTGTCAGACTTCTTGAGGTAAAGAATTCTGCACTGAAACTTAAGGAATTCTATATAAACTGGCTTGCTTCCAGGATTGGGGAATAATATATGAAACTTACCAGTATAATTATATTATTGTTTATTTTATTATCAGCGACATGTTTTTCTCTCGAACTTACAGAGGGCAGGATGAAAATAGTTATTCATGAAGATTCGGGCAGTTTTTCTGCCTATTATCTTGATGATATCAATTCAGGAAATTATATTCCTTTATTATTCGAAAAAGACCCTGAAACTTCTATTTTAAGCATTATTGTAGATAATAAAATCTATAAAATGGGACAATCTTCCGGATTTTCGAAAGATATATATTCAACATCTACTGGAGGGAAAATTGTTTGGGAATCCAATGTTATAAAAGTTACCGAAGATTTTTCATTCCTTAAATCAAATGGAAGTGCACTTAGTGATGGATTCAAAATAACCATAAGTATTGATAATATATCTGAGCAAAATAACCTTATTGGTATTGCATATCTTTTCGATACATATCTTGGTGAGGATCAGGATGCTCATTTTATTATGGACTCAGGTACATCTGTTACATCAGAAGATTCATATTCATCCCAGTTTCCTAATTCATGGATATCACCATCCATTAAAACGAATATTAAGGGACTGCAGGGGATGGTAAGAGGGCCAGGGATTACAGTTCCTGACAAAATTATTTTTGCAAACTGGAAAAGACTACAGGACAATCTCTGGAATTTTCAGGTTAAGAAATCAAGGAATTTTAATCAAATACCATATTCAATAAATGACTCAGCAGTCTCTGTTATCTATGAACCTATAAGGGTATTAAGTAATTCAAGCAGAGAAATTGTAATTGCTCTTGGCGGTTATAATAACAGCAGCTTTAAAGTCTCTTCCGGGATTGAGGATTCAGATTTTAATACTATTTTTGAACAGACAATCAGTACCGATGCAGATCCTCAGGATACAGAAGCTTCCGTAAGATCTGATCTTATTGCAACAACAGATTTAATAAATAAAATAGATACACTTTTACAATTTCCTGGAAGTGTTACTGATAGTGAAATAGATCTCATAGAGCAGATACTTGAGACACTGAAGCAGCGCCAGAAACTATATGAGGATAGGTAATCCCATACAATGCGCAGTAAAAGCTTAAAAAAAGCCTCAAAACTTTTTAATACAAGAAAATATACCAGGGTTCTTCAAATGCTGGAACCTCAGGTGTTTCGGTATAGACAGAATTTTGATTTTTTTTATTATCTTGGAATGTCCTGTTTGAATACCTCTGATTATGGAGGCGGCTATTCCTATCTTAAGAGAGCAATAGATCTAAAGCCTGACGATATTAATACACTTGCAGGTTTGGCTATAGTACATTTAAAACGGCATGAAAATTCTGAAGCTCTGCAGCACTGGTTCCAGATTCTTGATCTGGAACCGGAAAATAGACTTGCAAAAAAGGGCCTTGAAATTTTAAAGAAATATTCCAAACAGGAAGACTTGATTGAATATCTTGAATCAGGCAAAATTATCAATCTTTTGCCTCAGACTAAAAGGATCCATCCTGTAATAAAAGTGTTATTTACAACAGTTGTCTTTCTAATACTTATTTCAATTTTTTCATTATCGATTTATAACTTTTTTATAAAACAGGAAATAAAGAGACCTGAGATAGCATCTGTAGAACTTAATCGTTTTGGATCTGTTGTAGATGATAATGACCATAGCAGCTATCAATTTAATGACAAAGAGATCAGGAAATTATTTGAGACTATAAGACGATTTTTTGACAGTTATCAGGACAATCTTGCTATGAGAGAAATTAACCGACTGCTTCTTTCAAACGCAGATTACTCTACAAAGGAAAAAGTTTTACATTTAGCTTCATATATTACTGTTCCCGGTTTTACTACACTAAAAACAAACTACACTTATCAGGATTTCATAAAAGATCAAAAACTATATGAAAACTGCTATGTTCACTGGAAGGGCAGGTTAAGTAACCTTCTTATCTCAGACAAAATAATTAGTTTTGATTTTCTTGTCGGTTATGATGATGAAAAAGTTCTTGAAGGTATCATTCCTGTTACCCTTGATTTTGGAGCAAGAATAGATTCCTCTTTTCCTATTGAAGTCCTTGGAAAGATAGTTACTACTTCTGATGGAGTTAAACTTGACTTCGATATCAAATCTAAACAGAACATTAAATCTAAACCTAACCTTAAATCTATTAAATCCGAAACTCCGCGACCCAATCTGAAACTTAGTCTTCGTTGCAAAACCAAAACTTAGCTAACCATATAGTGATTAGCTAATTTGATAAGTGTATGAATTTATCTCATTTTCAAT
>CBDVAD010000156.1:0-7977 GCA_965371875.1 uncultured bacterium | reverse complement strand
TCCATTGGTTAATTTTGGTTAGCAACCATAGGAGTAGGCAATGGCAAAAGAGAAAGAAAAGATATTTGCAGTATTGGGATTGGGTACTTTTGGCGGCAGGGTATGTGAAGTCCTTGCACAGAAAGGGGGCAAGGTCATTGCTATCGATAGAGAGCCGGATCTTATCGAAAAGGTTAAGGATACTGTATTTCAGTCCATACTTCTGGATTCTACTGATGAAACAGCTATGAATCAGATTCCTTATGGGGATATAAGTGTTGCGGTTGTTGCTATCGGGGAGAATATTGAAGCTAGTATACTTACAACTGCTATACTCAAGCGCCTTGGTATACCTTACATTCTGGCCAGAGCTGTATCTGAGATACATCATCAGGTTCTAAGGCAGGTTGGAGCTGATGAAGTGGTAAATATAGAGATTGATCAGGGGCAGCGCATTGCTCAGAGGCTGATATCACCGGAAATTCTCGATAGAATTTCTATAACAGAGAATATAAGTGTTGCAGAGATCTATGTTCCAAAGGATTTTATAGGGAACTCTCTTGAGAAGTTAAATATTCGTACTAAAATGCATGTAAATATAGTAGCAATACTTAGAACTGTTTTGAGTGTAGATGAGGAAGGGAATCCTGTAAAAACAGATAATGTAGTTTTTCCTGATGCAGACGAAGTTCTTCAGGAATCTGATATTCTTTTGATAGTGGGGAAGAACGAAGATCTTGATGGATTCAGGAAGTTGTAGGAGTGCACTTAAAATGATACTTATAAACAAAAGGCTTCTGATTATTCTTGCTGTTGTTGTTATAGCAGCTTCTCTGAGTGCAGGTTTATTTGGTTATCAGAAAATACTAGGTTCAGAAGGGCTTGCCGGAGAAGCAATAAGGTTTCAGGCGGAAAGTTTTTTATTCTACTTTTTTGTTACAGCTATTATTTTAATTATAGGTTTTGCTGTTCTATTGATCAGGGTACGGAATGTAGATAGACAATTGGATAGACTTATTGAAATGAGTCGCTATAGTGATATATATCCGGCCAGGCATTTTGTCGGCCTTGGTCCATTGGGAGATCGTCTTAGACTTCTTTACCGTAATATTAATAATCTTAATATACGAAAAACCATGAAAATCAGTGCCCTTGCAAATTTAAATGAGTTTATGATGAATAATATTAATTTACCTATGCTGATAACGGATGTCACAGGTAATATTCTATATTCAAGTACTGTATTTTCTGATAAATATAATTCTACAAAAAGTGATCTGAAATCCAGTAAGATAGATTCTGTTTTTACGGAATTAAATATACCCGTATTGATGCTGGAGCTTTCCAGACAGCATATTCCTGTAGAAAAAGAGAGTAACCGTATACGTATTACCTGCTACCCTGTTCATAATGTTTCTGCAGAGATGAACTATGTTGTTTTTGTTCCCGATAAGAAAGCAACCTATATCAATTCCCAAAAATCAGGTACCGAAGCTCCGGGAAAAGTCAGTACTGTAGCCGGGCGTTTCGGCAGGATACTTTCAAAGAGGAAAATCTGAAGCAGAAGCCAAATTAAAAATTGTGAGTGGGATTGGTGAAAAAAGCTCTGATTCTTCTATAATCTTTCCGGTGATCCAGTCGAAGGTACCCCCGCCTTTATATCCATTTTTTATAAGAAGGTCGGCAAGGCTGATATATAATTCTCTAAGTTCAGATTTAATCTCCTCTGTAAGTTCTGTTTTTTGAATCTTAAAAAGAAGTGATATTTCTCCGTTAGCATTGATTCCTCCTGTAAGAAACACCTTTGTTTCAGGCCCGGCTTTCAGATCGTAGTGATTACTGCGTTGTCCCTCAATTATGGAGGGCTTAACACCAATGTATGCTCTATTTTTATGTATCCGGTAAGTAAAAACGTATCCGCCGCATGATTTTAGAATGTTTGGGTCAAAAAAAGCATGTACCATCCTGGATATGCTTATGGTTTTTGCAGCTTCCCCGTTAATAATTAAATTTTTAGATTTCATTAGGTTCCTTATCAGGTAGATAGTATATTAGTATACAATTGCATGTTTGGAAAAGACCGTAGGGGCTATTGATATATTTGCCGTATAGGCCTATCATGCAGTCAGTCGTAAACCGACAAACCTTAGTTTATGATTCGTTAATAATAAGAGGATAAAATGAATAGCTATCATATTGAACCCCACTCGTTTCAAATACCCGTTATGGGGACTGGTTTTTCTGTAGATACACCACTTAAAGTTGCAAAATACGGAATTTCATCCGTAATATCTTTGGTGGATGATGCTTTAATTGAGCAAATGCGTAAGTATCATTCCGAAAAGAACAGTATTCCATATACACCCATCTTGAAAGGTGATGAGGATTGGAGAGCCAGGCGAATTACATCATATCTGGATCTTCTTGATGATTTAATAGATAAAGAGATTAAGGAGATGCTGGAGAGTCAATTTGAAGAGGGAAGCCAAATTACAAAATACTTTGAGATGCTTCCGGAAAACTCTCTAAAGAAGAAATACCTCCAAATGAAAGATTTACCTGTAGGTGAGGAAAAGCTGGGTTTACAGACTTATCTTAGATCCCAGGTTACAAAGGGATCTATTGATGTAAATATTATGACTAAACTTGATAATATTCCTTTTTACAAGGGGAAATTGCTTGATGTTAAATATTCTGATGCTGCTTCAGCGCTAAGAGGATATGCAAAAAGTAAGATTAGTTCCTCGATGATTTTTTCTGCAGGGTTAAATCCAAGGCTTTATGATGCAATCAGCCAGTATAAAGACTTTTTACCTGATGCTTTTGGAAAACTGAAGAAGCAAATTATAATTAAAGTTAGTGATTTTCGTTCTGCGTCGATACAGGGCCGGGCTTTGGCCAGGAAGGGTCTCTGGGTTTCGGAATTTAGAATTGAATCGGGATTAAATTGTGGTGGGCATGCTTTTGTTTCCAAAGGGATGCTGTTAGGCCCTGTATTGGAAGAGTTTCATAAAGGTAAGGAAAAGTTGATGGAAACTCTTGCCGGTGCATTTCTAAAGTCTGGTGGAGATGAGCGTGTTGTTGCAAATGGTTTAAAAATTACTGTTCAGGGGGGAATTGGTACTACCGATGAGGATGAATTTTTAAGAAGTAATTATGAACTGGACGGAACTGGATGGGGCACCCCTTTTATGCTCGTTCCTGAGGTTGTAAATATTAACGATGAACATTTGGAAAAACTTTCTGCTGCAAAAAAATCAGATGTCTATTTAAGTAATGCCTCACCGTTAGGCGTACTGTTTTGGAATATTGGTAATTCTGCCAGTGAGCTGGCCCGAAAATACAGGATCTCCAGGGGGCACCCTGGTTCTCCCTGCGTTAATAAGCATGCAGCTTTAAACACTGAATTTACAGAATTTCCCCAGTGTACAGCCAGTATAGATTATCAAAAAACGAAATTAGCTGCTTTGGAAAAAGAAAATCTTTCTCCCAAAATTTTTGAAAAACGGAAAAATTATATTCTTGCTAAATCTTGTATTTGTCATGATCTGGCAGGGGCAGCAACCAAGACCCTTGGAATTGATAAGAAGGCCTTAACTGCATTAACTCCTGGTCCTAATATAGCTAATTTCTCTAAGATTAGTAGTTTGAAAGAGATGGTTGACCATATATATGGAAGAATCAATCTAATTACA
This sequence comes from uncultured bacterium, assembly GCA_965371875.1. Taxonomy (GTDB): domain Bacteria; phylum Spirochaetota; class Spirochaetia; order B11-G9; family B11-G9; genus JAJRQE01. The sequence continues at coordinate 4,303 of CBDVAD010000156.1, read as the reverse complement.
TCCGAAAAAAGGGAACATATGTTTCTGAAAGAACTGGAACTTTATGTAGAGCAGTTTAAGATTAAGTTTGAGGATATTACGCTTGAGACTGTTATGGATGATGGGAAAAAGCAGCTGGTTGAGTTTGGCGCAAATCTTCTGGAGGGAATTTCTTATTATAAGGAACTGTCAGAAAAATTTGCCAAAGAGAAGAAAGAAATTTTTATTGTAACTCTTGAAGCTTTAAAACTTGAAGTTCTTGCTATAAACAAAAAAGTAGAATTTCTTTTGTACTCTTAAATAACTTATCTTTTACTAAAAGGCAGCCGACCGAGGCTGCCTTTTCTTGCTTTTTAATAATGATCAGGTTTAAACAGGACTCTTAAAAACAGATCCTCTTGATCTATTTATCATAACAACCTATTATACAGTCAGTCACGAACCGACAAATTGAGTTTATGATTTATTATTAAAGAGGTAAAAATGAACAGTTATTATAAAGAACCCCATTCATTCCAGATACCGGTAATGGGGACTGGTTTTTCTATTGATACCCCCTTAAAGGTTGCAAAATATGGGATTTCATCTGTAATATCTCTAGTAGACGATACTCTAATAGAGCAAATGCGTAAATTCCATTCAGAAAAGAATAATCTTCCCTATACTGCTATAAAGGCTGGGATGGAGGATTGGCGGGCCAGACGTATTACATCATATCTTGATCTTCTGGATGATTTAATTAAGAAAGATGTTTCAAAGTTGATGGATAGCCCCTTTGAAGAAGGCAGTGATATTACTAAATATTTTGAGCTTCTCCCCGAAAGTGATTTAAAGCAGGAATATCTTAAAATGAAAGATCTTCCTTCTGGAGAGGAGAAGACCCTTTTACAGAAACATCTGAAGTCCCAGGTTGTAACCGGGTCTGTTGATGTAAATATTATGACTAAACTTGATAATTTCGTCTATATTAAGGGTAAAATGCTTGATGTTAAATATACGGATGCCAATGCTGCGTTAAGGGGATTTGCAAAGAGTAAGCTCAGTGCATCAATGATTTTGTCTGCAGGATTAAATCCAAGGCTTTTCGATGCCATAAATCAGTACAAAGACTTTTTGCCCGATGCTTTTGGAAAACTTAAAAAACGTATAGTAATTAAAGTAAGTGACTTTCGTTCCGCCAGTATACAGGGAAGGGCACTTGCCAGGAAGGGGCTTTGGGTATCTGAATTCCGTATTGAATCCGGATTAAACTGTGGAGGACATGCTTTCGCCTCAAAAGGAATGTTATTGGGACCTCTGCTTGAAGAGTTTCGTAAGGGAAAGGAAAAATTGATAGAAACTCTTGGAGCTGCCTTTCTAAAATCCGGAGGAGATGAAAGGGTTGTTGCAGACGGCCTGAATATTACTGTTCAGGGTGGTATTGGTACTGCAGAAGAGGATAAGTTTTTAAGAGAACAATATGAACTTGACGGGACCGGCTGGGCAACCCCCTTTATGCTCGTTCCTGAGGTTATAAATATTGATGATGACCATTTAAAGAAGCTGTCAGAAGCAAAAAATTCCGATGTATATTTAAGCGATGCTTCTCCATTGAATGTTCTGTTCTGGAATATTGGTAATTCTGCAGCAGAATTGGCAAGAAAATCCAGAATTTCCAAAGGACATCCAGGTTCTCCATGTGTAAATAAACATGCAGCCATGAATACTGAGTTTACAGAAATACCTCAGTGCACAGCTGGCATATCATATCAAAAGACCAAACTGGCTGCTATGGCGAAAGAGAATCTGCCAAGGGCACTTTTTGAAAGACAGAAACAATTTATTTTGGATAAAGCCTGTATCTGTCATGATTTGGCAGGAGCTGCAACTAAAACACTGGGTATTGATAAAAAAGCACTAACAGCACTGACACCTGGTCCTAATATTGTAAATTTTTCAAAAATCAGCAGCTTAAAAGAGATGGTTGATCATATCTATGGAAGAATTAATCTAATCACATCTGAAAAGAGAGACCATATGTTTATTAAAGAGATTGAGCTCTATATTGAGCAATTTAAAGCTAAACTTGATGATATAACTCTTGGTTTTATTGTGAACGAAGGGAAAAAACAACTTGTTGAGTTGGGATCAAATCTTCTGGAAGGTATTTCCTATTACAAGGATCTATCAGAGAAATTTACTAAAGAAACAAGAGAGGGTTTTTTATTAACTCTTGAATCCTTAAAACTTGAAGTACTGGCTATAAACAAAAAAGTAGAAGTTCTTTCATAATTTAAATAACTGGTCTATCACTAAAAGGCAGCCGCTGGAGGCTGCCTTTTGTATTTTCCAGGTAATTTTTTTTTAAGAATATAAAGTTAGCCCTGATCAGACGGTATATTTGGGGATGATCTCCATATCCCCTTCTGTCGGCCCGGCATAATATTCCGATTTCAGCTTCACTGAGGAGGCATACGCACTGGGGGTCATCCCTATGTATTTTTTAAATAGCTTGGAAAAATAGTGAATGGAGGTGAAGTTCAGAGCGTAGCTGATTTGGGTGAAGTTATTTGCCCCCTCCCTGATCATTTGCTTGGCCTTCTCCAGCTTAAGTCTTTTGTAGTATTCCATAACACTCCGGCCTGTCTTGCTTTTAAAAATAGTGTGCAGGTAGGAACGACTGTATCCTACATCTCTGCATAGTTCTTCCATTGAAAATCTGGTTGTCATATTATCCACCAGATAATTCACCACCTTGTTGAATGCTCTTTCCTTTGTTTTTTGTTCTATAGGATTTGAAAGGGGAGCGGGAAGAGCCACATCTGAATCCCTCCTGATTAGTCGGATAAGAAGCTCCTCTATATATATCTTGATCAGGTTTTCACATCCAAAGGCCTGTTCCTTACGTCTCTCCAGGCCCTTTATTGTCGGATCTTCCAGGTGGGAAGAGAATGCCTGCTGAGCCTCATAGACAATGCGTCCGAGCAGGTTTCGTTCCGATTCCTTTATTCTCAGGATCTTCCCTTCGAACCACCTTGCCGCAGGATTATTGCACTCGTAAGTCAGTACCACCAGATTTGGTGCAGTTTCCCCATTTGCCCAGAGGCTGTGGAATTCACCAGGTTTATGAAATATAATATCACCCTTGAACAAGGTATGATGGGTTTTCCCCGCAATAACCTCTACTACTCCCATATCCACATAGAGAAGTTCCCAGAAATCATGTGTCTCCCCGGCGAAATGGAAGTCCTTGGTGTACTCAAAATAATGTATGGTATAGATCTTATCGACTGTGATTTCCGAGTGTATTTTTGTTTCGTTAAAGGGATTAACATTAGCCATTACCCTATTCTACCATGATCCTATGGTAAAATAAACAAAATCTGTTTACGTAGAGGCAAATCTTTCAGAAAAGACCTATGCTAGGATATAAATATAAAAATCTTTTAGCCATTATAAATGGCCGTTGAAAAGGAGAAATCAATGAATAGGAAAAGCATTATCATCTTATCATTAGTTATTATGATAAGCCTGTTTCCAATCAGCATGTTTGCAGGGGGTCAGTCTGATTCAGATTCCGATACTGCAGAACTCGTGTATTGGTCAATGTGGAATGAGACAGAACCTCAGGCTATGGTCTTGAAGGAAGCTGTAAAAGACTTTATGAAAACCAATCCGAATGTTGATGTTACCATCCAGTGGAATGGCAGGGAGATTCGAAAAACTCTGCAGCCTGCTCTGGATGCTGGTACACAAATTGACATGTGGGATGAGGATCTTGAACGAATCGTAAAAACATGGCAGTCATATGCTCTTAAGCTGGATGACTACTATAAGCAATCTTATCCTTCTACAAATGGAAAATCTTTTGAAGATACAGTTATGGGTGCACTTCAGGCTCATCTTAGAACCCTGTCTACTGACAAAGGTCTCTACGCTGTTCCCTATCAGCCATATGTTGTTGCGGTTTTCTATAACAAAGATCATTTTGCCAAAGCCGGCATAAGTGGTGTTCCATCCGACTGGAATGAGTTTCTTGATGCTTGTGAAAAGTTGAAAAATGCAGGATTTACTCCTGTTACTATTGATGATGCATATATGGACCTTCCTCTTGGAATGCACTTAAACCGTAAACTTGGAAGTCCTGAAGCAGTAGAGGCTCTTGTAAAAGATCGAAGCGGCAAGCTGTGGGATGATCCAAAAGTTCTGGAAGTTGCAAAAGAGTTTGAAGCACTTGCTTCCGGTGGTTATATGTCACCTCAGGTAGTTGATAATAACTGGCCTGCTGGTCAGCAGGAAGTTGCTACAGATCAGGTATCTATTTACTTTCTTAATGGAACATGGC
>CBDVAD010000155.1:0-8007 GCA_965371875.1 uncultured bacterium | reverse complement strand
TGCAGCACTCTTAAGTTCTCCTCCAAAGCCGGGGGAGAGGGTGAGAGAAAGGGAACCAATTCCATCTTCTGCTGAAGATGGTATAACAAGTGATTCTTTAACATACCCTCTGTCACTCACCGAGTCGCCAATACGCCCGGCAGTGGTAAATGTCTCTGTTACATATGGTTTTTCTACAAGCACCTCACTGATCAGGTCCTCGTTTAAAATATCTGATCTGATCTGGAAGCTCACAGTACCCCTTCCAATTGATGAAGCAGATAAAGAAAAGTTAACAACCTGAGTCCGACCTGCTTCCAGAATAATCTCTACCTTTTTATCCCCCGAAACATTCAATAGATTGGATTCAGCGGAGACAGTAATTTTTTCATCATTATCAGAGAGGTTTGTCAGAAGAACTCCGGAAATGGTTGTATCTCTGAATCTAAGCTTACCGGGAATAACAGATCTGACATTTACCGGATTCCTGGCAAAAATCTCACCCTCTTCTATTCCAAATCTGTTTTCCTTTACTCCTACTGCTGTAAAACGATAGGTTGTGAGATTATCTGGGAGTGTAAATTGAAGAAAAGCTTCTCCCCTTGAATTGGTCATTATGTAGGGTTCAAATACTGCAGTTGGATTGAAGTCATCACGCTGCTCGATTTTGCCCCCCTCTGAGTCTCCTCCCTGTAAATCTTTAACTTCGTAGGTAACAGGATCAATTAACAGGGACCTTGAATCTGCACCCCTGGTAGCCAGGGGGAATTTATCTGTCGAATAAAAGAATTTTACAGGGTCCGGAACATGATAATTGATAAGATCAAGGACCCCCCTGTCTACAGCCATCAATGTGATCTCTGCACCCGGCAGAGCATCTCCATTAAAACTTGTCCTGATAGTCATTTCCACGACATCCCCGGGATTGTAGGAGGATTTATCGGTTTCCACAGCAATATCAAAGGTCCGGGATGCAGTATCTATATTAAGAGCAGTAATTCCAAAATAACCCCTGGGTTTATCCAGGTCAGGTTCAAAATAGCTGTGCTCCGGTGGTCTGGTTCTCTTTGAATAAGAAGAAACAGCAACGTAAACAACAGGAACATAGTTCTCCTCTACAGGAATACCTATTACCTGGGCCCCGCCTTCAAGATATACAACTCTTTCATCAAAAATACCCTCCCTTTCGGTAGTAATAAGATACTGCCCTTCCGGAAGTGGAGATTTTATAATCAGCTTCGCCGTCTCCCCGGGCTTGTAGATAAGTTTATCCGCTTCAAGATCTATATCCTGTGTATCTTCCCTGCCCCAGCGTATCCAGTCGCCCCCGGTAGAATAGAAGGAAAGATTTGAAATAACATCCCTCCCTTTTATATCTTTTGCTGATAGACGTACAAAGTAGGACCCGCTCTTTAAAGGAGTGATTTCTATACCATCCCCGGAGGAATTGCTTTTTATAATCCTGGTGGATTCAAGCTCTTCAACTTCCTCATAACTTGTATTAATTCTACCCCCGATTCCCTGCTGATGAATCATCTTCCAGGTCCTGTGTATCAATTCCATTTTAATTTCACTGCCGGATTTACTGGTTGCACCATCCGGTTTAACCAGAGCAAAATCGATTACTGCCGGTTCACCCTTTTCTACAAAACGGGACCAGCCTGTACTGCGAAGTTTCATGGCAAGATAAAAAGATGCAGGATGAACCAGAGATGAAAGACGGGTTGCTACTTCCTGATTACTCTCATCCTGAACTCTTACTTCTGCAGGATAGGTGTAGGGCAGCCCTTTAATCCCTTCTGATGTTGGCACCTGTTTTACAAAAGCTTTACCGTCAGGACCCAGGGTTCCTTCACCTGTAGAAAGAATATATTTCTGGTCCCAGCCTCCAGGGCCAAAGATCCACCCGTCCCATTCAGAACCTTCCGGTCTGAAACCTGAAGGATTTTTAGTCCATGAATAGCTATAGGATGCTCCGGAAAGAGTTCCGCCTGAAAGATATGAAGAGGATAGTGTAAAGTTTAGAGGCATATCAGGAAGATAGATAAGATCAGGTTTACTTAAATCTATAGAAAAGGACAAACGTTCAAAATTTGCCACTTGAAATGATTTTTGATAAGAACCGCCGTTCCTGGTATAGTAAAGGTTATAATACCCTGGAGAAAGGTCCTCTGCCAATTTAAAACTACCATAAAATCCACCGGATTCAGATGTAACATCCGTTTCTTTATCAAGGACTTTCCCCCGATAGCCTGGTTCCTTTAACATAATAGTATAGGGACCGGTGAAAGAGGAGTATTCACCCAGATGAAGCTCCCTGTCGATCCCCCTGAATGTTACAGTCTCTCCGGGACGATACAGGCCCCGGTCTGTAAACAAAAATGTTTCCATAGAGGGTCTTTGAATGCCCATGGGTGTTTCGTAATTGTAGATACCCATGTGCCAGATATTGTGGCTGTTGTTGGGAATAAACTCTATTGCATCAGAATCTGTTTCCACCTTAAATCTTATATGATCTTTCCATCGGTTATCTTTATCTGAAAAATATCTGCTGTATTCACCATCATCCAGATAAAATACAGCAAGACCTGTTTCATCAGTACTGGTCTGCTTTACGACATCTCTGTCACGCATAAGAGATACTTTCGCGCCTTCTATCAGTTCCCCGGTAGAGAGGCTGGAAACCAGGATAACAATTCTGTTGTAACCATATCTTGTTGTTAGAGCAAGATCTGTGACCTGCAACTGAAGGTCTCTTTTACCCCATTTGGGGCGTTCTCCATTTTCTTCCGGTTCTTCAAAATTCCAGGAAAGCCCTACCCAACCGGTCCCGGCACTGCTGAGCCATGGGGAGAGATCCTTTACTTCAAAATGACGAACATTTTTTTCTATCCCTGTAAAATTATAGGGAGCAAGTTCATCAGAATCAAAACTTCTATAAGGGTCGGATATGGAATCCACCTTCCAGTCACCATCAAATATATTCTGAAATTCATAGATTATTTTCGGATCAAAGGAAGATTCAAGCATAAGGGAGCCAAGATTCGGAAACCATACATAACTGGCTGCCTCCGGTATATCCACTTTAACAGTATGGGTTTTATTCAGCTCTCTTCCATATATATCTGAAATGCCGGAAGAAAGAATAAAATCATAACTTTTATCATACTCAACAGGAAGGTTTGAGATTCTAATCATGTTATTCCAGACTGTGATGTTGGAAGCATCTATGGAAAGATCCGGAAGGGAAGTAATTAGCTTTGATAAATCTCTATCCTCTACAGAATGGGAAAACTCAAAAAACACTGGATTGGAATCACCCCGGGAACTGCCAGGAAAGGCATATGATCTGGCGGAAGATTTTATAAACTTAAAGGGGCTGATTGTTTTAAAACTCTTTGTCTCCTCTTCCGGGGTACCGATAAAGTGGGCTTCAGATCTTGCCCCCTTCAGCATACTAATCTGTACAGTACTGTTTTCCTCAAAGCTGCCTTTGACTTCTAAAACAGCAATTCCTGACAGTTCCTCTTTTGTCATTCGTCCTTCACTGTCTACATATCTTGTAGTCTCAAAGTCAAAGTTTCTGCCTGAAGAGTTTACACGAAGATATTCACTTATTATTTCAAGATTTACGGGATGATTAAAAGTTACAGTTATTCTGGAAGCCTCGGAAACGGGGACTTCATTGTGCTGAAAAATTGCACCCCTTCCCGGTACTGCTGACACAAGAGAAAGATATTCAGTATGAAAGCTGAACCCCCTTCTTCCGGTCAGTCTCTTGCCCCCAAGAGACATAAGCTGATCATTAACACTGATATTGTATATCTGCTGGGGCAGACCTTTTTCGGAGGAATCAAAACTTAAAAGCTTTGTGCCGTACCATCTGAAAACACCCTTTAAGGGGGGATCTATTTCAAGAATTGTACTTGTATCTGATGGTGTGCCCAGCATGCTTAATGGAATGACTGGCTGAGAAAAGAGTACCCAGATCGATGGATAGTCCACTTCTGAGGGAAGCTCTTCATCCGGACCAAAGTCTGTTATTATTAATGGCTCATCTGATTCGTATACAGATGGTTCTACAATATTGGAAGGTCCTTCAGGGAAATATTTTACGGGAAGGTCCGCCAGCACTGTAAGAAGTCCCTCACTGATATCTTCACCGGAAAAACCGGAACTGCTTATACCACTTGAAGCAGGGTCAGATACACCTGAAACTTCTCCATCTCTTTTGCATCCGGTAAAACTCATAGTGAGTACCAGAAAAGATACCAGGAGAAGAGGAAAGAGGACTTTTTTCATCATATCTGTCATAAATACCTCAAATGGATGTATGGGTTTACTAATGAGGATTAGTTTATAACAGATGCTTTAGTTCTTCCAGTCGATATTTAGTGTTTTATGATGTTGGAACTTGCCTCAGTTTTTAAATTCAAGTTTCTGAAATCAGGAAAATATTGAAGCACCTGCAAAAGGGAGGTCTGTACTGGGGAAGGCAGCATACAATAATATCAGTCCCGTAGGGACATACGGAACAAGACCGGCAATTTATTGCCGGGAAAAAAGATAATAAGTTTTAGTCCCGTAGGGACGATTGAAATCACCCCCATATATGCCCATAACCGTTCCTGTAATTCAACTGTCATAATTTTTCCCGATTCTTTGTACTGAAGACATAATGGATCAATATCTTTGCATATGTATGTGCCATAAATTTACTCCATAATCCTGTTGTTCAAATCAATCGTCCCTACGGGACTGAAAATTGTGTTCAATATTTGTTCTTAACAATCATTTTTATTATTTATTTCCATCATTTGTTCCCATCAATAATCCCATCAATAAATTGATGGGCTATTTTCGTACAATCCCTACGGGATAAAAGTGGAATAACCTTTCATAGTTATATATACAGGGATAAAGTGATTCTTGCTTCAAAGAATTACAAGCGAATCCATATCCCTGCTAAATCAGGCTCGAAAGGTTTTTATAGAGATTTTTGGTTAAAGAAAAATAGAAACCAGGATTGGATATCGCACAGCTGTCATTAAACGCCATTTACAAATCCGGGAAAAGGTCGTATTCTTAGGTTAATGCAAAACATACAATTCGAAGAACTGTACCATCTCGAATCGGTAAAAGGGGAAAAAGCAGCATATTTTCTCAGGTGGATGATCATCCTGCTTCTGGTACTGGCGGCTATAATGATGGTTGTAACAGGGAGGTATGTGGAAGCACTCCCCTACACCTTTATCCTTATTGCTGTTGATTTCTGCTACAACTCCTTCCTTACAATTCTCTACATAAAAAAGCAGCTTGACCGTCCCTGGATCAAATTCGTTTCGGTTACCCTTGATATTTCCCTCATCACAGTTAATCATTTTATTACTTCCACATTTGCCAGCACCTTTGCAGTAGCTACCTTTGCCACTATTCTTCTCTACCCGGTGCTTCTTCTCTATGCAGCATTGCGCCACAACAGGGCGCTTATTATCTATTCCACCATTTATTCACTGCTGGTTTTCAATCTTGCATATTTTCTCATCTATCCAAAGATGGATCCGAATATCATTGCCCAGGTTGCCTCCACTGATCCCATGGGACAGATTTATAAATCTCTGTACATAGGCTTATTCGGTATATCCCTGCTCCTAATTCCCCGAACGATACGCAACCTGATTAGCAGGCAGGCGGAACTGCTTGATGTTAAAATGCAGGATGAAATAAAAATCAAACTGCACAAGCAGCGGGAACAACAACTTATCGAGAACCTCTATAAATTCGTTTCCAAAGAGGTTGCCCAGAAACTGCTTAATGATCCGGATATGCTAAAAGGAAGATCGGCCCATATTACAGCTCTCTTTGTGGATATCCGCGGTTTTACAAAATATTGTGCCAATCGATCGGCAGATGATATTCTCGGATTTCTAAACCGTTTTTACAGTATTGTAGCAGATGCAATTATAGAACATGGCGGACTTGTCAATAAATTTCTCGGTGACTCGGTTTTTGCAATCTTCGGAGCACCCGACGGATATGTGAATACCGAAGAGAGGGCGTTCCAAGCGTGTATTGATGTTCTGCATACCATGGATACACACCACGACGAGTTTAAGTCGGAATTCGGGATCGATCTGGAAATAGGAATAGGGATTGATTCGGGAGACGCCCTGGTTGGCAATGTGGGTTCCACTGACCATATCGAATACACGGCCCTGGGCGATGTTGTCAACATGGCGTCCAGATATGAAAAATTAAATAAGCGGTTCAAGACAAGGATCCTTTTTTCTTCAGGTGTACGGGATGCTATTGAAGGATTATTTGACTCTATCGAACTCGAATATCTTGGAGATAACCTGGTACGGGGCACCAGCAGCGAACGTCCATTTTATACGATAAAGGGCCTTGGACAGACTGGATAAGGAAGTCCAATGCTTACTATAATCTCTTTCAACTCTGGAAAATTTGTTTTGATCTCTCTTATCTTTTCCAATACTACAAAGTCTGTATCCTTAGTTCTTCACATATTTTTTTTAATTTTTTATCTCTTGAGAGCAAAATTCCATCATTTCGTCTGGCACATACCACATATAAACAGTCGTATACAGGATGATCATTATTTATTGCTTCCCGCAGTGATTCTTTCCAGAGGTCCTTTACTGCTACAAATTGATCTATTAAATTTATTCCATCTTCTGCAAGATTTAATGATTCTTCATGTGTGAAATCAGCTAGTTTGTTATATTTCCATGCTACATTTGTTATTTCAGAAATGTATATTTCAGGAGCTATTACAGTATCTGCTTTTTCAATTATATTTTGATAATTTTCAAAATTGCCTTTTCCTAATAGAATATCTATTGCTGCTGATGTATCCAGAATAATAATCATCTTTCTCTATCTTCTCTTATTAATTCAACCACATCGATATTATCTGTATCAGGATATTTCTTCTTTGAAAGTTTATCAAGCAAAGCCTTTCTTCTTAATTTATTATTTGAGTGTAACCCCAGGCTCTCTTTCAGGAGTATAATTGTTTGTTGAGCAATACTTCTATTTTCTTCTTTTGCTATCATATTTAATTTTATGTAGACATCTTCAGGGAGATCTCTTACCTGTAATGTTGGCATAACAAACTCCTTATGCATGCAATATACACTTATTTTGCATGCAAAGCAAGATAAACACCTTTTAATTTATTACTTATTTAAATCCGAGTTTTTTGCCTGTTTCCAGGAGTTCTATTGATTCTTTAATACGCCTAAATCAGCCGCACGTTTTTACGTTGGTTGGATTTAATTGTTATGTGCAGTAAGTTTCAACCCCAATATTGAAAGACTATACAGATTCCCATCCATCTCTGCTACTTCCGGAAGCTCACCCCATTTCGAAAAACCATATTTTTTAAAGAGCGCCAGACTTCCAATATTGTGAGAAAATATGTATCCCACAAGGTTTTCCAATCCTAAGGTCGGGCAAAGTTTCACCGCCTCGTCCAGTAATTTGTAACCAAGTCCTTTGCCTCTATAGTAGGCATCAATGTACATACTAATCTCGGCAGTCAAATGATATGCGGGTCTTCCATAGAAGCTTTCGAAGCTAACCCATGCAGCAATATCCCCATCAATTTCTTCGACTAATATTGGCCGTTTTTCCGAATGCTTTTCGAACCATTCTCTCCTGCTTTCTACTGTAACTTTTTCTGTATCCGCAGTTGCCACACGGGAATCTATTGTAGAATTATAAATCTCAACTATTCGAGGCAGGTCATTTTCATTAGCTTGTCTCATTACGGCTCCTTTTGGAAGATAACGACTGAACTCACTGGTTTTTACGCAGCACAGCAGAGTAAAAATCAGTGCAGTGATTTGTTATATAGACTTGTTTTTATTTCTCTTTTTTATTAATCGTAAACTTCTTTTCGCCTCCCATACATGTTGTTCAATCTTACTATTATTAATAATTTTTTCCAATATTTTTACAATCTTAGCTTCTGAAAATGAGGAAAAAGCTCTGATTATTTTCCAG
>CBDVAD010000154.1:0-8008 GCA_965371875.1 uncultured bacterium | reverse complement strand
ATCCTCACCTTTCTCTTTTTATCCTTACTTGCTCTGGCTTTTGGTCCTCTGCTTAACCATTCCAGTTCCCTTCGAAGAATGGATTTTATTCTTGCCTGTTCATTTTGTTCAGTGGAGAGTCTTATTTCTCTACGCTCCAAAAATGTTGAATAATTTCCGGGATATTTATATATACGTCCTTTATCCAGTTCCAGAATAGTTGTACATACTGAATCAAGGAAATATCTGTCATGGGTAACCATTATAAAACTGAAATTTGACGTACCAAGGTACTTCTCCAGCCATTCAATTATTTCGATATCAAGATGGTTGGTTGGTTCATCAAGAATAAGAAGGTTGGGTCTGGATGCAAGGGCTCTGGCAAGAGCCGCCTTTTTCTTCATACCTCCGGAAAGATTGTCCAATAGCTCATCAGGATTCTCTAATTTCAGTTCACTCAAAAAAGAAAGATAGTTGTTTTCGATTTCCCCGCCTTTTTCCTTATCCATTTTTCCGGTTAGTTCTTGTAGGGGCAATCGGCCGATTGCCCCTACCGGAAGGTCACTACCTGACCCTACAATGGATTCTGAATGACTGTATTCTTCGATACATCTGTGATACTCAGCAATCAATTTTATTACAGGAGAATCCCCTTCATATAAAAAATCCCTAACAGTAATTCCCATGGGAATAACCGGAGTCTGCTCCAGCATACTTATTCTCAGATTATTGTTTCTTGAGATGTTCCCCATGTCTGCTTCATTAAGCCCGGATAAAATATGTAATAATGTTGATTTACCAGCCCCGTTGGGGCCTATAAAACCTATCTTTTCTCCCTCATCAACACCCATTGTTACATCCTGGAACAGAGGGTTGTCGTTTACAGTTTTGGATAGATTTTCAATTGATATAAGGTTCATAGGGGCACTCTATCAATAATGTACAAAAAAGTCAGAAATAATTTGTTTTATCGTGAAAAGTGGAATATAATCCTCAACTAATTGTTATTTGTTGTTTTTATTTGGCCGAAATTTATAGTAGCGACGCGATGCTTCGTGTGCTGATTATTGTAATAGGTGAACGAACTGTAGAGTGTGTGGGGTACTGAAATGGAGACTGTGTTCAGAATTGCTTTTATAAGCGGGAAACTGGGAGATGTTGACGGGGTATCCCTTGAGGCAGATAAGTGGATTGAAGTACTCAGGAAAGAGGGTCATGATGTATTCACTATTGCAGGGAAGTACACAAACCCTGTGCAGGGTATAGATAGTGATAATCAGTTCCTTCTGGAACATCTTCGTTTCGATTCTACTCTCCAGAAACATTATGAGAAGATGATGTTTCCTTATATTACCAGACAACCTACACATCTCACATCAAGTACCAGAGATATAATACTGGAAGAGATGATGGTTCATGGAAAAGAACTTGGTGAAGATATATTTCAAATTATACAGGATAATGATATAGATGTAATTGTTGCTCAGAATACCAATGCTATGCCTATGACCCTTTTGGGAGGTATTGCAGTTTATAACCTTTTAACTGAATACAAAGTGGCCACAATTTTCCATCATCACGATTTTTGGTGGGAAAGGAGCAGGTTTAGTCAGAGCAGAATAGAGGGACTGTTAAATAATATTATGCCTCCCTCTGATATTGGTTCTGAGCACGTTGTAATTTCTTCCTATTCTGCACATATATTAAGTTCAATTAAACGTGTGATACCTACTGTTATTCCCAACTGTGAAAATTTTAAGAATGCTGCAGTTCCTGATGATTATAACTCTCATTTTCGTGAGGATCTTGGATTTAGTGAAGATGATATTCTTTTTGTACAACCTACAAGAATAGTTCCCAGAAAGAGGATTGAAGATTCTGTGCGTCTGGTAGGAATGTATGGTCGTAGATATCCTGAGGTCAAAGAACGGATAAAGTTTATAGTTTCTCTCTATCAGGGAGATGAGCTTGATGATTCCTATGTTGAAGAAATACGTGATCTTGCTGTAAGTGAGGATGTAGATTTACATCTGATCTCTGAGCGGGTTTCATCAATTCGGATGATGAATGATGATGGAGAACGTATGTACACCAGTCGGGATGTCCTTGTTAATGCAGATATCGCAACATACCTGCCTAAATGGGAGGGATTCGGAAATGCTTTTCTCGAAGCTGTTTCCTGTCGCATTCCTGTAATAGTCTCTACATATCTTGTTTACAAGACTGATATCAAGGGTTCCGGTTTTAATAATATTGAAATACGGGATGATTATGATGATAAAGGTCTTCTGGAGATACCTGATTCTGTTCTTGATGAGATACATTTAATTTTAAATGATACTGAGAAGACTAATCAGATGGTGTCCGGTAATTTTGAAATTGGAAAGAGAGAATTTGGTTTCGATATGCTATCAGCAAAATTAAATGGACTTCTTGAATCATATTCGGATGAAATCCGTGCTTCCCGTCGAAGGCTTCAGAAATCGAAAAAGAGTTACGCCGTGTAGAGACGCCCCAAATGGGCGTCTCTACACAAAAAAATAATTATCCAACAAAACTGTCTTCCGGCCAAACCCGTACTATATTGCATTTGAAAAGGAAGAGGAATATTATTACTGTATGGAAAATATTGATCAAAGCAGGCAACTGCAGTCACAGGCGAAAAGACAAAAAAGGATTATTGAATTAGTTCAGAGAGATGGGCATGTCCGTGTTCCTGATTTAAGTAAATTACTGAATGTGGCGGAGATAACGATACGCAGAGATCTGGTAATTCTTGAGAACAAAAATCTTCTGGAAAGAACTCACGGCGGGGCAATAGCGATCAGGCAGATTCATGAAGAGATAAACTACAACAGCAGATCGGATCTTGAACTGGAAAACAAGGATATTATTGCGAAATTTGCCGCAGAATTGATTAATGACGGTGATACAGTATTCATCAATGGAGGTTCAACCGCGTTTCATGTTTTCAGATATATAAATAAGAAGAATGTAAAGATTGTTACAACAAATGCCGGCTGTATAGGTCAGGTAAATGAGCATCAGGGAATAGAACTGGTCCTGGCAGGAGGGCTTTACACCCCTGGATCAAATACTTTCAGCGGCGGATTTACAAATGATATATTAAATCAGGTGAATGCAAATAAGGCCATACTGGGCGTTCACGGTATCAGCTGCCATTATGGATTGACAACGCCAAGGCAGCACGCTGCAGAATCGACGAAAATTATGATAAACAGAACAAGAGGTGAGATCATAGTTATTGCTGATCACCGGAAGATAGGGCTTGTTTCAGATTATGTCACAGCACCGGTGAATAGAATTACAACACTGATTACTGACTGGTTTCCTGATATTGATTACATCAGGGATTTTGAAGAGCTGGGAATAAAAGTTATCCAGACAAAACCCCGTTAAGAATTCATCGTTATTTGCATTTTTGGAAAATATTTCTTATGTGGATTTCTCTCTTTGTGTTGTCAAATGAACAATAAGGTTTTTCATATTGATTGTATGTGATCATTATTAAACATATTTGTACCGAATTATGATTGGAAATGAACAAAGTTAATTGACAACCTGAATATCCTATGGTTTAATTATTTTATAACGAATTCTTAAAGGAGAATAGGATGAAAAAAAATTTACTGTTGGTTCTTCTTTTTCTACTCACTGTTTCAATGATTTTTGGAGCAGGTGCTAAAGAAAAAGAAACTGTAGAAATTACAGGACCAGTGACAATCGAATTTTGGCATGCAATGGGCGGGGCCAGAATTGACCTGATTCAGGGTATTGTGGATGACTTTATGAAGGAAAATCCCAATATTACCGTTGAGGTGCAGTTTACGGGATCCTATAATGATACCCTGAACAAGACGAAGGCAGCTTCGAAGGCGGGAAATGCACCGGCTGTATTCCATTCCTATGATGTTGGAACCCTGCAGCTTGTTCACAGTGGAATAATTACACCTATTGAAGATATTGCTGCATGGGATCCTATTAATTGGGATGAATTTTTTGCTCCAATAAGAAGCTATTATACAATTTCAGGCAGACACTATTCCATGCCTTTTAATTCTTCATCACCGATTCTTTACTACAATAAGACTCTTTTCGAAAAAGCTGGGCTAGATCCTGAAAAACCACCTGCAACCTTTGATGATGTTGTCTCAATTAGTAGAAAGCTTAAAGCATCTCTTCCTGAACTTAAAGCACCTATTACATGGAACCTCCATAGCTGGTATTTCGAAGAATTTAATTGTCTTATGGATTCTCCTCTTGTAAATGAGAATAATGGACGTGAAGGTGTTTTACCAACAGAGGCAATCTTCAATGGTGATGCAGCTCAGAAAATTCTGGAATGGTGGACTGGAATGGAAAAAGAAGGTCTTTTTC
This sequence comes from uncultured bacterium, assembly GCA_965371875.1. GTDB lineage: Bacteria > Spirochaetota > Spirochaetia > B11-G9 > B11-G9 > JAJRQE01. The sequence goes on along the minus strand of CBDVAD010000154.1, from coordinate 3,631 downwards.
TTGACGTTGGTCCTGGTTGGGCAAACCACAGGGCAGCATTTGGATCCGGAGAAGTGGCCATGGTTATGTCATCCACATCGGATGTTAATCAGCTTACCGGTTTACTGGCAGAAAAAGGCTGGGAAATGGGTACAGGATACATCCCTAAGCCTGCGGGAGCAAAGGGTGGAGTTGCTATCGGCGGCGGATCACTCTGGCTAACAAACGGACATTCTGATGAAGAACTTCTTGCAGCTTTAAAGTTGGTAAAATATATTTCAAGTGACGGTCCTCAGATAGCATGGCACAAGGGAACAGGTTATTTCCCGGTAAGAAAGACTGCCATGGACAAGCTTGAAGCAGAGGGCTGGTTTGTTGAAAATCCTAACTTCCTGACTGCATTTAACCAGCTTCTGGATTCCCCTCCAACAAATAATACTGCCGGAGCCCTTATGGGTACCTTTCCGGAAGTCAGAGCTCTTATTGAGACTGGTATTCAGAAAGTCTATGCCGGAGATATGTCTGTAAAAGAGATGCTGGATGATGTGGCTGCAAAAGCCACTGTTACCTACAAAGAATGGAATGAACTTGTACAGTAACATATACATTTGTATATAGTTTTTTTCGGGCTGCAGCTCATACAGATGCTGCAGCCCGTTATTTTAAGGAATCCATATGAAGTCAACCTTTAAAAGCAGATACCTGCCCTATCTGCTTCTTTTACCGACATTTATTGTGTTGGTACTTTTTCTCTTTTATCCGGCCTTTGAAACTTTTCGATTGAGCTTCTACAAGGTACATCCCTTTGGAATATCGAAAAAATTTGCCGGCTTATTTAACTTTATAAAACTAGCTTTAAGTGAAGATTACAGGTCCAGTTTTACTACCTCTTTTTTCTTTTCTATTGCTGTAGTAATTGTTGGTCTGGCTATATCTCTATCTATTGCAATGCTTCTAAATCAGAAGATGAAGGGCGCGAGGATTTACAGATCTCTGTTAATCTGGCCTTACGCACTTTCTCCTGCTATTGCAGGTGCAATTTTCAGGTTTCTGTTTAATCCTGCAAATGGATATCTAAACTATTTCTCAGGTGTTGTTTTTGGTGTTGAACCGCCATGGCTTACAAATGGTACTCTTGCCATTATTATCATAACCATGGCGGCTGTCTGGAAGAACCTGGGCTATAATATTATCTTTTTTCTGGCAGGACTTCAGAATGTACAAAAAGAGGCTTTGGAATCTGCTTCTATTGATGGAGCCGGTCCGGTAAGGAAGTTTGTCTTTAGTACCTTTCCTTTCCTCTCACCCACAACGTTTTTTCTGCTGATTATGAATATTATTTATGCATATTTTTCATCCTTCGGTCTTATTGATGTTCTCACCGAAGGGGGACCGGCAAATGCTACCAATCTTCTTATTTATCAGCTTTACAGGGACTTTTTTGTTAATGCCAAGACCGGCTATGCAGCCGCCGAAAGTATGGTACTTTTTACTCTGGTTGTATTAGTAACTCTAGTGCAGTTCAAAACTACCGGAAAGAAAGTGCATTATCAATAAAGGAGCAAATTGTGATAAGAAAAAAATGGCAGAGTGTTCTGCTTCATACAGCAATAATAATAGTAGTTCTTATAGTCAGCTCGCCGGTAATACTGGCTTTTATTATAAGTACACAATCGCCGGCTGAGGTTTACTCTTCACCTCCAAAAATAACTCCATCTACTCATTTCAGTAATTATGCAGCTGCCTGGAAGAGTGTAAATCTGGGAAGAATGATGCTAAACTCGACAATTATTGCGGTGACTGTGACCTTTGGGAAAATAGTTTTAAGCCTTCTGGCTGCCTTTGCTTTTACCCATTTCAATTTTAAAGGTAAACAGTTCCTATTTTTTCTTGTTTTGGTAACCCTGTTATTACCTATCCCTGTGCGTATTGTAGCACTCTTTGGCATTATCAGCAGTTTTCACTGGATAGATACCTATATGGGTCTGATTATGCCCTTCCTGGCAAGTGCCACCGGGACATTTTTATTTATACAGCGCTTTAAGATGATCCCTGGTGATTTGCTTGATGCAGCCAAGATAGATGGATGTAAACCTATGAGATATCTGTTTCAGGTTCTTTTTCCTTTATCTAAAAATACTATTGGGGCTTTGATTGTTATAGAGTTTATATATATCTGGAATCAGTATCTCTGGCCCCTTATGGCAACCAATTCAAAAGAGATGAGAGTTGTTCAGATAGGTGTAAAAATGATGATTTCGGCCGAAGCTATGAATAACTGGGGTATAATAATGGCTGGAGTAATTATTTCAATTATACCGCCTCTGCTGGTATTCTATATTATGCAGGAAAGTTTCATGAAGGGCTTTGCTCTGGCTTCTGAGAAATAACAAATGAAAAAAGAACTAATTGCTGCTATGCAGAAAGCAGTAGAAACTCTGGAAAAACATCCTGCAAAAAAAATTAATCTGTTTCATAACAATGATACGGATGGGTTGACTTCAGGGACAATACTTTTACATGCTTTCAAAGAATCAGGATATGAAGTATCAAGGTTTTCTCTTGAGAAACCATACCCACAGGTACTGGAAAAGATCTTTTCTGAAAGTGGACAGATTATTATATTTGCAGATTTTGCAGGCAAGATAGCACCAATGATTGCCGGGTTGAACAGTGGAAGAAATCTGGTGTTAATAATTGACCATCACCCGGCAGAAGAATCCGGGGATGAGAGTGTTATAAACCTTGATGGCGCTCTTTTTGGACTGAAAGGTGATCGTGATATATCGGCATCTGCAACCTGCTTTCTTTTTGCAGAAGTTCTTCTTAAGAGTATAGGAATGGACGCAGAGTTTCTTTCTCATCTAGGGGTTCTTGGTGCCATTGGAGATGGATTTTTAGTTAATGGAGCCCTTTCCGGTGCAAACAGAGAAATAATGAAAATTGCTGAGAAACAGGGAATTATCAGAGTTGAAAAAAGAGAATTCAAAGAGGATTATTTTATTACTCTGGCCGGGACTGAATATTCTGCAGCTGAAGTTTGTATTGCCCTGGATACTCTGGGAGGGGTTGGTTACTACCAAAATGGAACGGACCTGGGGATTGAACTCTGTCAAAAAGGAATAACACCGTCACTTGAAAAACTAATTGATGAGCTGAATAGAAAAAAAGAAGAGATATTCACCAAAGAAATTGAAAATCTAAAAAAAGAAATAAATACTACCACTTTTCTTCACTGGTTTAATGTCCATGAGAGGTTCAAGCCTATGGGTGTTAAAATGATAGGAGTTTTCTGCAATACTATTAAAAACATGGATTTTCTGGATAAAACTAAATATTTAGCTGGATTTCAGACTGTACCTAATGAAGTACCGGGATTTGGTAAGATAGATTTTAATTCCACAAAAATATCAATGAGGGTATCCGATTTTCTAACAGGTGAAATACGAAATGAGGCTGTTCCGGGACTAAGCAGTTTTCTTCCAGCTGCCACCCATAATATTGGAGGTTTTGCAGATGCCTGTCATGGATTATCGGCAGCAACAACTGTAAAGATTGGTCAGGAAGAGGCTTTGATTGTTGAAATAGAAAAAGAACTAGTCAAACTGGGGAGAAACTAGAATGGGAACAGGAAAAGGTTTTGGTAAATCAA
>CBDVAD010000153.1:0-8015 GCA_965371875.1 uncultured bacterium | reverse complement strand
AAACAATATTTTTCTTTTGCAGCCTGGTTTGACATCAGCACTCTGTAATCGGGACTGATCAATAAGACTGGTTCCCCAATGAAATCTATAATTTTTCTGAAAAGACTGCTTAGTCCTTTTACTGTTGTTTCTGCCTGGAACCGTTGGACGAAGTTTTTATGCAGTTTCAATGCTGTCTTAATCGATCTGTCAAGTGATTTGAAACTTGAACCTTTCTCTACATATCCATAAGGAACAATTCCACATCTCTTTTTATCAAAATCAGTTTCTGTGCCGGATACTATAAACAATACCGGGACATCATGATTTTTGATGATCTCCTGTACAGCTTGTGTTATGTCCTTCCTTTCCTCAAGGTCTATATCTATAAGAATGATATCAATAGGTTCTTTGCTGTCATTGACAATTTCAATAGCTCTTTCACCCATTGATGAATGGATTATACTGTAATGTTCCTTATTAAACCGCTCCTTCTGGGACATAACAAAGCCATTATCATCTTCCAGAAGAAGTATGTTCTTTTCCGGCTTTGACATTACAGCTCCTTGGATATAGCCTTTATCAGCTTTATACATCAAACCAGAGCCAACAAGACTAAACATGATATTCAAATACCTAACTTAAATTATATAATATCTGAAATGAAGTGCAACTGTTTAATCGTATTATTTTAATCTGCTGGAAAATATTACTCTTAAAGGAAGCAGGGGCATCCACGCAGGAGACCTAAAAGGTCTCCTACGTAACTGCCCCTACACATGTTGAATACATCTTGTTTTTTATATATAGTTCCCAAATGCTAAACAAAATTATCACAAAGCGAAGATTAATTCAGGGTGTTCTTGCTGTTTCAGTTTATTTTGCAATGGAATTTTACAACATCCCTATACTATATGTTATTATATTTGGCTCTATTACCGGAGTAATCTTTGGTAAAGTATTCTGCCGATGGATGTGCCCTATAGGGCTTCTTATGGAAGTGCTTATGGGTGGCAAGGGGGGCACCGGTCAGCAGATGTATAACTATCATAAACTGGGATGTCCCATTGCATGGATAAGCGGATTCCTGAACAAATACAGTTTTATAAAGATCAAAATGGATCCATCCAAATGTACATCCTGCAATATCTGTGATGATACCTGTTACATATCAAAACTTAATCCTGAATTTTCACTATACAAAGATGGTAAACAACTTGCCGGAGATAGTTTCAGCTGTTCAAAATGTCTTGAATGTGTTGAGAAGTGTCCTACGGGTAGTCTTACATATACGCTGTAAAACAATAGTAAGGTGGGCAAGCCCCAAAGGGTTTTCTTTAATAAAAAGAAACCCCTTTGGGGCTTGCCCACCATACGGGTCCAAAGCAAAAAAACCCTGCTTGTGAAACGGCTGTTTTTAAGTTATCCTTAAGGACACGATCAGGAGGGAAACATGGCACCCAAAATAATATATATTACCGGATTCAGACAACATGCAGGTAAAACTGTGGCAAGCATTGGTCTTATCTCCCTTCTTCGGAAATATATGTCTCCTGAAAAAATTGGATATATAAAACCTGTAGGACAGGAACTTATACAACTCTCCGGTGGAGTAAAAGTTGATAAAGATGTAAAGGTAATTGAAAAGTTCTGCGGCATCCCCGATATGAAACTGGAGAATCTGTCACCTGTTCAGCTTGGATCAGGTTTTACAAAATCTTATTTGAAAAGTGATGATAAGACAAAAATATCGAAGAAATTTGCAGTGGATATTGAACAGTCATTTGCCTCCATGTCAAATAAGGAAATTATTATAGCAGAGGGAACAGGACACCCTGGTGTTGGTGGCATAGTTGGATTATCAAATGCTCATGTGGGTAATCTTATAGGTGCAGATATTCTTTACATCTCGGGAGGAGGTATCGGCAAGGCTCTGGATATGCTGGAAGTTGATCTTTCCTATTTCCTCTACATGAAGAGTAATGTCAGAGGAATACTTTTTAACAGACTTATCCCCGACAAAATTGCCACAGTAAAGGAATTTATTACCGAAAAACTCCTGCAGGAGATGTATCCCGGATTCAAGAATCCCTTAAGTATCTACGGATACCTTCCAGCAATTGACGATCTTCCAAACCCATCCATGGCAGTTGTTAAGAAGCACCTTAAAAAGTCACAGGTTATTGGAGATCCGGAAACAGAACCATGGCATAAAACCTGTAGATCTATAAAAATAATAAGTCTTCAGGAGGAGCACCTCGATCTGGAAAAATTCCTCCATAGTGGAGATATTGTAGTCATCGCTGCCGGCTCAAAGGGTAGAATTAAAAAAATTATTGAATACAGTAATAAACTGTCTAAACCTATCGGAGGCTTGGTTATATCCTGTGTAGTCCCGGAAAGAGGATTAAAGGACGAAAACATTAAGAGAATAAATAAATCCAGTATTCCAACCCTGCTCCTTGAAGATAACACTGAGACGGTCGAAAGAAAGTTATTTTATACGTTTGAAAATACAAAAATACAACTCTATGACGATAAGAAGATTCAGGAAATTGATGAGATGTTTGAAGAACATTTCCAAATGGAAAAATTTATGGAACACTTCCTGAACTGATGCACAAAGGGAAAGCAGAGGAGCAAATTATTGAATAAGTATGTTAAGATTGGACTGGATTTTTTACGCAGCTACAAGATGGACCCTGAACAGTACAATATTGACGAAGGCTGCACACTCTTTCTAAAAGAGATGAAAAATGGCCTTGACGGAATGAAATCAACATTACTGATGATTCCTACATACATAGATACAGAAGAAAGCATTCCTCTTGGGGAATCTGTTATTGTTCTCGATGCCGGAGGTACAAACTTTAGAGTTGCAACTGTTAGATTTGATAAACCAGGTGTACCGACCATTACTAAATATAAAAAATTCCCCATGCCCGGTACTGGTAATGATGGAAATGTAAGTAAACTGGAATTCTTTGACCGAATTGCAGGTTTCATGGAAGAATCAGCATCGGACAGCAGTAAGATCGGGTTCTGTTTCTCCTATCCTACAAAAATATATCCAACTGGAGACGGAAAGTTATTATACTTTGTAAAAGAGGTTAAGGCCCCTGAAGTAGAGGGAAGTATGATCGGAGAAAATCTGATCGCCGCACTAAAGAGGAAAGGAATACACGATCAAAAAGATATTGTTATCCTGAATGACACTGTTGCGACCCTTCTTGCAGGTAAAGCTCAACAAAAAGAATATTCATCCTACATAGGTTTCATTCTGGGAACAGGAACAAACTGCAGTTATATAGAAAAAAACTCTAACATTGGTAAGCTTCAGGGACTGGAGCATAATCACAGGCAGGCTATCAATACTGAAAGTGGACAATTTGGTCTGTTTAAAGGCGGTATTCTTGACGAAGAGTTTATAGCTACAACTGACAAACCACTCGAAGGAAGATTGGAGAAGATGTTATCCGGCGCCTATCAAGGCCCATTGGCCCTTCTCGTCATAAAAAAAGCTGCTGAAGATAGTCTTTTTTCAGATAGCTTTACAAAAGCAATTTTAAATCTTACTGCCCTTGAACCTGCAGTTATGGATGGGTTTTTGAATAATCCTAAAGAACCCCTTAATCCCCTTGGGAAACTTTGCAGTACAGATTCAGATAGAATTATACTTTTTACAATAATGGACCAGCTTATTGAAAGAGCCGCCAAATTAGCTGCTGCCCAACTTGCAGCAGTTGTTCTAAAAACAGAAAAAGGTGATGATCCTACCTTTCCGGTTTGTATTGCCGCAGATGGCACAACATACTACAAAACCAGAGGTTTGAAATTCAGAACTGAATTCTACCTAAAAGAATATCTGGAAAATACAAAAAACAGATATGTGGATTTCTGCCATCTTGATGATGCTCCACTCATAGGCGCAGCAGTAGCAGGTTTGATTCAAAATTAGGAAAGCAACAATTTCAAACTGGAACACAGCTTACAATAATATAATTATTGTAAGCTGTATTTCATATCTGAAGTATGTGTCGGATAGGCCCATAGTACAGATTTTAATTCTTCTGCGGTATGACCAAATTTTATTGCAAGAGCAAATGTATTTATAACCTCAGGAGCATTGTGTCCAAGTATATGCACACCAAGAATTTTTTCAGTCCTGTTCTCGATAATTACCTTGTACTCGGCAGCTTTCTGACCAATCCTTTTTGATGAGGGCCATGAAGTCTGATCCATTCTTTTAATTCTGACATCCAGCTTCTTCTCTATCGCTTCTTTTTCAGAAATACCAACTGCGGCCATTGGAGGGAGTGAAAACACAGCACTGGGAATATTTGAATAATCGGGAACAATAGAAGGATCATTTAAGATATTTGCTACAACTATTTCCGCCTGCATATCTGCAACTGTTGCAAGGTTAGGTCCTGATGCAGCACAGTCACCAACAGCAAAAATAGCAGGATTAGAGGTAGATTGCAGATATTCATTTACTTCAATTCCTCTTGATCCAAAATCCACATTTCCAGCTTCAAGATTCAACATGTTTAGATCGGGAATTCGGCCACTTGCATTTACAACAAGATCTGCAAAAAAATCTTCTCCTCCTGCTGTAACCTTAAATCCGGAATCCATTTTTTCTATCGCCTGAACAGGATGCTCCGTTATTAGTGATAATCCATCTGCCTTCATTGCACCAACAAGAGAATTAACAAGATCAGGATCGAATTGCTTTAGGGGCTGAACCGAACGGTGAAGAATTATTGTTTTAGCTCCTGCCATATGAGCAACACCGGCAAGTTCAAATGAAATATATCCCCCACCAATAAAAATAATCCTTTTCGGCATTGTCTCCATATCTAAAAAGTACTCACTATCGACACTTAGATCTCCACCTGGGATATTTATAGCCGCAGGGACAGTACCTACTGCAAGAACTATTTTTTCTGCAGTTATCGGAACATCATCAACAAGCACGCTATTTGATCCTGTAAAACTAACATCTCCATGAAATACTTCTATACCTGCATCAGTAAATCCCTTCTCAGAATTTGATGAAACTTTCTCAGTAAAATCTCTTTTAAGATTTATAAGATCTTTCCATGCTACTTCGGGAGCTTTAATAATGCCCTTACCTTCCAGACCTCTTGCCAGATGAATAATTTCGGTATTTGCAACAAGATACTTTTTAGGCTGGCAACCTCTTTTTGCACAGGTACCTCCAAAACTTCTTCTATCTGCAATCGCGACGGATTTTCCTTCTTTCTTAAGACCATGTGCGACAGTGTAACCGCTGGTTCCTGTACCAATTACTAATATATCTGTTTTCATGTTAGTAAAAGTAAGCAAAGAAATACCAGGAATCAAGAATTTACTTGATTTTTTTAGTAATCTATAATTATTATCTATGCATGACTAATACGATTTCAAAATCAGATTTCAGGATTGCTGCTTTCCCTGCAGAAGGGTGGCTGAAACTATTATTAACTATGGTTGGCCCCCTTATTGACAGGATACTGGGTTTCCGCAAATTGAAAAAATTATTTGATCAATATGATATGGAAGGATTGGAAAAAGAGGCTTTTGTTAAAAGAGGCCTTGAGATGCTTCAGGTAAGTTATAAAATCAATAATGATACTTTATCTACAATTCCAGCCACCGGACCTTTAATTATAGTCAGTAATCATCCTTATGGAGGAGTTGAAGGTGTAATACTGGCAGATTTTCTTTCTCAAATTAGAAAAGATGTAAAATTTATGGCAAATTCGGGCCTTAGTCTGGTTAATGAAATGAGTGATTTCTTTATATTTACAAATCCTTTAGTAACAAATAATTATAAAAATATTTCATCAATCAGGGGCTGCCAGGACCATCTTGAGAACAATGGACTCCTTGTCCTTTTCCCGGCGGGTAAAGTATCCTACTTTAGAAAAGATAAAAACAGAATAACAGATGGTGAATGGAACAGAATAGCTGCAAAACTCAGCTCAAAGATGAATATACCGGTACTACCCATCTACTTTTCCGGTTCCAATAGCAGATTTTTCCTTACAATGGGAAGAATTTACTATCGTTTCCGTCTGCTTATGCTCACCAGAGAAATGATGAAGATGAAAGGAAAGATAGTCAACCTCCATTTAGGGCAGATATTTTCTCCGGAACAGTTGAAAGGCAGCAGTAGAGAAATTACAGACTATCTACGAATGCAGACATACCTTCTTGACCCTGAATACATATTTGAAAGAACTGATGAAGCAGATCATAAAGAACTCCCGGATATAATACCTGACGTACCATTTGATCTGATAAAAAAAGAACTCTCATCTCTTCCACCCAAACAACACCTGCTGGATTTCAGAAACTATTCAGTTTATTACGGTTATTATGACCAACTTAATAACACGGTCCGGGAGATTACCCGTTTACGGGAAGTTACCTTCAGAGAGATGGAGGAAGGCAGTGGAGCTGACAGAGATACCGACCGCTTTGATAAAACATACACTCAGCTTTTTATTGTAAATAATGAGAGAGAAGAAATTATAGGTGCCTACAGAATGGGCCAGATTGATCGTCTCTTAAAAGATGACGATCCTATGGATATATATCTCTCCAAGATGTTTAATTTCAAAGGGGATTTTTATTCAAAAATAAAAACAGGTGTGGAAATGGGCAGGTCATTCCTGATTAAGAGAGAACAAAAAAGTGCCTATGGATTTTTCCTGTTATGGAGAGGCATTGGAGAATTCATGGTTCGAAATCCAAAGTACAGGTATCTATACGGCACCGTATCTTTAAGTAATATATACGATCCACGTTCAATAGCTCTTATGCATAGAGTACTGGTTGGAGAAAAAAACCTGGTTGAACCAGTCGCTGATATTGATATTCAAATTCACCCTGAGGTTGAAGAGTATTTAACTAAAAAGAGACCAAATATAAAAGAACTTGATATGCTTATTAAATCTATTGAACCTGATGGAAAAGGACTTCCGGTACTCGTACGGCAGTATGCAAAACTCGGGGCACAGTTTGTTTCCATCGGTAGTGATATTGAGTTTAGAAAAACCCCTGGAATGCTCCTTATTGTTAATACTGGAGAGGCCCCTGCAAAAACAATTCAAAGATACTTCCTGGAAGGCACAGAATCTTACTTGAATTATCGTCCTTAAACTTATAAACTTACCAATGACACAAACTGAATAAGATACTTAGCGTTTTTGCTATATATCAACAGTACGATAATTATGTATTTTGCAATTTATTAAGTCTTTTTTACTTTTATACATAATTTTTCATTGTGTTTTTTAAGTTTCCATTATATTATGTTACAAAGATTCAAAATTAGGAGAAATCATGAGCCAAACAACAAAACTAGATCCCACAAAGATGGAAGACTGGGAAGTTGCTGCAGAAGCAGAAAAAACTATGAAAACTGTTTACCAGCTGGCGGAGGAACTTGGACTCGAAAAAGAAGAGCTTCTTCCCTACGGACATTATCTGGGAAAACTCGATTATCAAAAAATAATGAAGCGCCTCGCAGACAAACCAAACGGTAAATATATCGAAGTTACAGCGATAACACCAACACCCCTGGGTGAAGGAAAAACAACTACAACCATGGGTCTTGTAGAAGGCCTTGGAGCTCTGGGTAAAAAGGTATCCGGTGCAATCAGACAGCCTTCCGGAGGTCCTACATTTAACGTTAAGGGTTCTGCAGCTGGTGGAGGTATCTCACAATGTATTCCTTTAACCGATTTCAGTTTAGGTCTTACCGGTGATATCGATGCAATTACCAATGCACACAATCTTGCAATGGTTGCTATGACCTCAAGAATTCAGCATGAATTTAACTATGGGGATATCACTCTTGGAAAGAAAAATCTTAAGCGCTTAAATATTGACCCCCGAAATCCTGCTATGGGCTGGGCAATAGACTTTTCAGCCCAGGCATAAAGAGAGATCGTCATGGGTATTGGCGGAAAGATGGACTTCTTTATGATGAAAATCGGTTTTCAGATTACAGTATATAACGA
>CBDVAD010000152.1:0-8032 GCA_965371875.1 uncultured bacterium | reverse complement strand
CTGATTTTAATGTTACACTGGAGTATCTGGCAGATAAGCCGGTTGTAAGTATGGAAAAAGATGAACCCATTGTAATTACTGCGGCTGGGGTCTATAGAGATATTACAGGGAAAGAACCTGTTTATAATGGAGTGCCTGGAGCAACGGACGGTACTTATCTTCGTGATCTAAAAGGAATACCTTCTTTGGTTAACGGACCCGGACCAAGGCATATGCCTCATCAGACAGATGAGTATGTTGAAATAGATGAGTTGATAGAATCTGCAAAACTTTATCTTCTTACTGCTTTTCGATTTCTAAATGAGGCTAGACGCTAATAAAAGGATTTGTATGAAGGATAAAAGCAAAAAATATTTATGGTTTGATATTGGATACACTCTGCTGAAATTGAAAAGAGGAGAAAAATTTCAGAGTATTCTTTCAGATCTTGGTTTTAACGTTTCAGTAGGCGAGATCGATAAAGCTTTTCATCTAACAGATAAACTTTTTATGAGAGAGTATCCGGGGGTACTTGGTAAAAGCAGAGATTTTTATATGCCTATGTTTCTGGGGAATATGATATATATCCTTGGATTGAGGACTGATATCTGCCCTCTGTTTGAAATGTGGAAGAAAAAACTTGAAAATCCATTCAAGGTCTGGATACCATTTGATCATGTAAAAGATGAACTTATGAAGCTCTCTAATGAAGGTTACCGACTTGGTATAATCTCGAATTGGGATAAAACTGCAGTTCCTCTTCTTGATATGCACGGTCTGACACCTCTTTTTGAGGATATAATAATATCGTCTGAGGTTGGTTTTGAGAAACCCTGTGCAGAGATCTTTAAAATAGCTATGGATCGGGCATCCGTATCTGTAGAAGACTGCTTATATGTAGGAGACAATTACTACGATGATGGAATTGGAAGCAGGAAAGCCGGAATGGACTTTGTTATTATCAATTCTTTTGGTACCCTTGGTGTGGAAGAGATAAAAGACTGTGCTATAATCCCTGATATTACATATCTGGGGGATTATCTATGAAGCTCACAGTGATTGGCTGGTGGGGTGCTTATCCCGGCCCGAACAGTGCTAGTTCCGGATATCTTATTGAGGACAGCGGGTCTGAGGAAGATGAGAGTCTTCTTCTGGATTGCGGTTCCGGTGTCCTTTCAAAGCTGTATGAGTATACAGATTTGAATCGTGTAAATAATGTTATACTTTCCCATTATCATGCAGATCATGTTGCAGATATTGGATGTATGCAGTATGCAGCAAAAGTGCAGATGAGTCTTAATGAAAGGAGAGAGCCCCTGTCAATCTATGGACATACCCTTTCTGATTTTTTTAAAAGTCTAAGTTATGAAAATGTTTCAATTGGCAAGCCCTTTGAGGAGGGAACTCCTCTTGTAATTGGTCCCTTTACTTTTCACTTCAAGAGAACACTACATCCCGGGCATGCATTCGCAATAAGAATTGATTCGGCTGGAACATCTCTGGGATACTCCGGGGATACAGGTTGGGATAAAGAGCTGATAGAATTTTTTGAAGGTGTAGATCTTCTTCTTTGTGAATCCAGTTTATATAACAAATTTAAGGGTAGGGTAGAAGGTCATCTTACAGCAGGAGAGGCCGGACGGTTAGCAATGGAAGCTGGTGCCAGGGAACTTATTCTTACTCATCTGCCTCATTTTGGAGATCATAAAGAACTGGTTGCTGAAGCTTCGGAAGAGTATAATGGAAAAATCCGCCTGGCCTTCAGTGGCCTAACGACTAGGATTGGAAGGATTCAAGGATTACCATGATTGAAGAATTTAGGGATTAGCCTGATTATGGATAAGAAGAAAAAGCATTTGCACAACTATTATTGTGTATGGCATACTTGGGAGTAATATGGAGTTTTTGTTTTTTATATTAAGGCGCTTTCTCAGGCTTTTATTAACAATTCTTATAATCTCTACCATTATTTTCTTTGTTATAAGGGTAATACCCGGGGATCCTGCTCTTGTTGTTGCAGGGATTGATGCCTCTGAAGAAGACATACAGGCCATTCGTGTCCGTTTAGGGACAGATGTTCCTGTCGCTCTGCAGTATGGCCGATGGCTTACAGATATTGTCCGGTTTGATTTTGGTGAGTCAATGATTTCCGGAGCTTCGGTAAATAAACTTATTATGGAACGTTTTCCTCTTACTCTGACTCTTGCTGTATTAGGAATTGTTCTGGGTATTATAGTAGCCATTCCTCTGGGGGTTCTTTCAGCTGTACACAGGTGGTCCTTCTGGGATTACTTTGGGATGGTCTATTCTCAAATGGGAATGGCGATCCCCAGTTTCTGGCTGGGTATGGTTTTACTTCTTGTTTTTGCTGTATGGATTCCTATTTTCCCCTTATTTGGTGCAGATAGTCTTAAAAATCTAATTCTGCCTGCTGTTTCCCTGGGTTTTGCAAGGGCTGCAGTTATTCTTCGATTGACCAGAGCTGCTATGGTGGAAGAACTCAGCAGGGAGTACATTATTACAGCAAGGGCCAAGGGTCTTACGGAACGGATGATCCGGTATAAACATGCTCTTAAGAATGCCATGATTGCTGTTGTGACAGTCACAGGAATCCAGTTTGGTTACATGCTTGGAGGTGCCATTATTGTAGAACAGGTGTTTTCCCTTCCGGGACTGGGACGGCTGTTCCTTTATGCCATTTATCAAAGAGACTTCCCTCTTATTCAGGGTGGAGTAGTTTTTATTGCTGTTATATTTTCACTGGTTAACTTTGCTGTAGATATTCTTTACAGCCTTCTTAATCCTAAGATAAGGATTTCATAGTGCCGGAAAATATAGCAGAGAACAAAGCAAATTCAACACTTGAGATCAGAGACCTGGATGTAAGCTTTATTCAGGGAGATAAAGAGGCAAATGCTCTTCGGGGTATTAGTCTGAGCCTTAAACGCAGAGAAGTTCATTCTCTTGTAGGTGAATCAGGATCCGGTAAGACAGTTACTTCAACCTGTGTGATGGGACTGCTTCCTGTGCCCCCTGCCCGTATAAATTCCGGTAAGATTATTCTGGGTGATCAGGATCTGCTTCTCCTTGAAGAGAAGGAACAGAGAAAGATAAGAGGAAAAGAGATAGCTATGGTTTTCCAGGAACCTGCACGTTATCTTAATCCAACCTTGAAGGTGGGTGATCAGATAACAGAGATGCTGATTCTCCACCTTGAGATGGATAAGATCAGTGCTGTAAAACGTGCATTGGAAATACTCGATCTGGTTGGGCTCGAGGGTGGAAAACGTGTACTGGACAGTTATCCTCATGAACTTTCCGGTGGTATGAAGCAGCGGATTATGATTGCCATGGCCATAAGCTGTAATCCTGCATTTCTTATAGCTGATGAACCAACCACAGCATTGGATGTAACTCTGCAGCTGCAGATACTGAATTTGATATTAAGTTTAAAAAATACTCTGGACATGGGCATACTGTTTATTTCCCATGATCTGCGTGTAGTTCATGATATTTCTGACTGGGTATCTGTAATTTATGCTGGTAGAATAGTCGAATCAGCATCCCGAAAAACATTATTCTCTGATCCAAAACATCCCTATACACGTCTTCTTCTTGAATCAATACCAGATGCAGATAAACGTGGCAAAAGACTTCAAACGATACCAGGGAAAGTTCCGGATGCAGAGAATATACCTGCTGGCTGTGCTTTTCATACAAGATGTCCTATAGCGGAGGAGATCTGCAGAACCAGTCAGCCGGAAACAAAGGAACTGGCCATTGATTATACAGCCGGAAGTCATACTGCTGCATGTCATTTTATTGGAAAACAATGGAAAAACTAATTGAATTAAAAAACATTAACAAGGTTTTTAAGAGCCATAAACTCATCTCTGTAAAGAAGGATGATTTTATTGCTGTAAATAATGTTAGCCTTGATATTGAAAAAAATACTATTTTTGGTTTGGTTGGTGAATCGGGTTGTGGTAAAACAACTCTGGCACGATCAGTAATGCTGCTTGACCCTCCAAGTTCCGGAGAGGTCCTGTTCGATGGAAATAATATAGCAAATCTTTCACGGAAAGCTCTTTATTCATACAGATCCAGGATGCAGATAGTCTTTCAGGATCCAAACAGTGCTCTTAATCCCAAAATGTCTATCTACAATTGTATGAAGGAAGGCCTTGTAAACAAAAGGTATCCTAAAGATAAAATTGATACAAGAATCAAAGAACTTCTGGATCTTGTCGGGATTTCTCCCGGTCACATAAAACGTTACCCCCATGAGTTTTCCGGAGGACAGAAGCAGAGAATTGTTATAGCCAGAGCTCTGTCTATGGAACCGGAATTTCTTGTTTTGGATGAACCTGTTTCAAATCTTGATGTGTCTATTCAGGCTCAGATTATCAATCTTCTACTGGATCTAAAGGATGAGTTTTCTTTAACATATTTGTTTATTTCACATGATCTTAACCTTGTTTCATATCTAAGTGACCAGGTAGCTGTAATGTATAAAGGACAAGTAGTAGAGACAGCAGAAACAGAAAAGATAATGAAGAGTCCCCTGCATCCATATACACTTAAACTTTTTTCTTCCGCCCCGGGGAAAGAAAGCAATGAATTGTTTGAGGCAGATGAAAGTTACAGGGAAGGCCTTCCGGTCGGATATACTTATTTCCCTCCGGCACCGGATTCAGATTTACATCTAATTGATACAGGTGAAGGACATAGAGTTGGTTGTTATGCATTAAACGGACATTAGATCCGTAAAAAATATAAGGAGTAGCATATGAGAAAAACAGCGAAATTTGGTTTGTTTCTTGTCATTTTTGTACTTATGACAGGGCTGTTGTTTGCAGCTGGAAGTAAAGAGGTAAAACCTCTTAATTTTGCTCTGGCAGGGAATCCTGATACATTGGATCCACATAAAACATCCGGAACTCTTACATTTCAGACAATTAAGAGTATCTACGATACTTTAGCCGAACCGGATCAAAATGGTGTCATTGTACCGGCACTAGCGGAAAGCTGGGATGTTTCAGCTGATTCCCTTACATGGACTTTTCATTTAAGAAAGGGTGTGAAGTTTCACAATGGTGATACTTTTACCTCTGCTGATGTAAAGGCAACATTTGAAAGAGTTCTTGCAGAGGAGACTGGATCTCCACACCGAAAGGAGATGGGTATTATTGCCTCTATTGATACGCCAGATGATATGACAGTTGTATTTAAACTTTCCGGTCCTCATGCTCCTTTCCTTGCTTCTCTGGCTTCAGGCTGGGGTGCGATCCTTCCCAAGAGCCTTATTGATTCGGGGCATGATTTTGATTCGTTGCCAATAGGTACCGGCCCTTTTACACTGGAAGAATGGGTTCGTGACAGCAAGGTTGTTTTTGCAAAGAATGATGATTACTGGATGAAGGGCCTTCCAAAGTTGGATCAGGTAGTTCTTAATATAATTCCCGAAACATCAATTCAGGTGCAGGGCCTTATTGCAGGTCAGATTGATATAGTTTTTATTATTGACAGCGATGATATTCCAATGCTTGAAGCAAGCTCAGATGTTAAACTGGAAGAGAATCTTACTTCACTTATTATGGTAATGCCAATGAATACAAGCGTTGCTCCTCTTGATGATATAAGAGTACGACAGGCAATAAATTATGCGATTGATAAGCAGAAAATACTTGATATTGCATACGGTGGAGGAGAACCTATAGGGACCTTCATGGACAGAGGAAACGCATACTACAAAGATTTTACCGACCTCTATCCCTATAATCCGGAAAAAGCTAAACAGCTGCTGAAAGAAGCAGGGGTTGGAGATGATGTGGAATTGAAGCTCTACCTTCCTCAGAATTACACTCTTCATGTTAAAGCCGGGGAAATGTATCAGGAGATGCTTACCCAGGTTGGTCTGAATGTAAAAATTCAGTTAATTGACTGGTCTACATGGATCAGTGATGTCTACAGAGCCAGTAAGTTTGATCTGACAGTAATTGGACATACAGGAAAACTTGACCCTGATGGTACCCTTGGTGGATATGGTGAAGGAAAGTATGTCCAATGGATGAATGCTGATGCTGCCGGATTTATAAAGAAAGCAGCTGCAACTATTGGCTATGAAGAAAGGAAAGTACTCTATGATCAGGCTCTTGAGCTCATGGCGAAAGAGGTTCCCTTTGTTTATTTAGGTTCTTCCTACAGAACAACAGGGCTTAGAACTGATGTAAGCGGTTTTAGAATCACACCAAATCTGGATACCTTCGACTTCAGGTGGACAGAGTTTAAATAGATGTTAATAAAAGGAAAGAACTGGCTTTTTAATATTGCAGTTCTGTTTATTATTTTACTGGGGGTGGCCGCAGTAGCGGCACCCCTTATATCTCCCCATAGTCCTACGGATCAGAATATTGAGCGTAGGTTCTCTTCTCCCGATGGGGTTAATCTCCTTGGAACAGACAATTTCGGCAGAGATATACTAAGCCGTATAATCTATGGCTCCAGGTCTGCACTGCTTGTTGGTATCGTATCTGCTTCAATTGCAGTTGTAATTGGAATGATAGTTGGTTTATGGGCAGGTCTTGGGGGAAATTATACTGATAATGTTCTTATGCTTCTAATGGACAGCCTTCTTTCTTTCCCTACAATACTTTTGGCGATTACAGTTGTATCATTTTTCGGGTATGGACTCCCGCAGGTGATGTCAGCTATTGGTATTATCTACAGCCCTGTATTTGCCAGGCTTATACGGGCAGAGACCCTGGCTATTAAAACAGAAAGTTATATTGAAGCATCCAGAGCTTTAGGAACACCAGTTATAAAAAGGGTTTTTATCCACATTATTCCGAATCTTTTGGGAAAGGTTATAGTGCAGTATACAATAACCTTTGCATTGGCTGTTGTAATAGAAGCTTCTCTCTCTTATCTTGGACTTGGGACACAACCGCCAACACCAAGTTGGGGACTTATGCTCAAAGATGCAAAGAACTATCTTATACAGGCACCCTGGATGGCTATTTATCCCGGGCTTGCTCTTGCCTTCACTGTATTTTCCTTTAATTTAATTGGAGATACTCTTGCTGAAAAACTTAATCCCAGAGTTCTGAAATAAGGCAGGGTAAAAAGTGAAAATTGGTATACTCTCGGATATTCATGTTGATATTAATTATACAGACAGGGATTTTGTCACTCCCGCTATCTGCAGGTATATAAAAAAAAAATCACTGGATATGATAATCATTGCAGGTGATGTTGCCAGTGATTATGAACTTACCCTGAATTCTCTTGAGGAGATTGAAAGAAAAGGAAATATCCCCTGTCTGTATGTACCGGGAAATCATGATATCTGGACAGAGAACCATTCAGATAAAACTTCCTGGGAGATTTACGAACTGTTAAAGTCTCATTCTAACAATCTTGCCAATGGACTATATGAATTTGCTGATAATTGGGTTGTTCTGGGAGATATGGGGTGGTACGATTTCAGTTTTGGATCGGAAAAGTATACTTTTGAAGACTTTTGCAGAATGAAATACGAAGAAAGGGTCTGGCAGGACAGTATAAAAGCAGTCTGGGACAGACCCACATTGGAGATGCATAAATATTTCCTCGAAAAGCTGGAAAAGCAGCTTTTCCTCTACAAAGATAAAAATGTCATATTGGTTACTCATGTTCTTCCAATAATAGATTTTACTGTTCAGCCCCCGTCCCCAATGTGGGAGTATATGAATGCTTTTTTGGGTAGCTCAGAATATGGAGAACTAATTTTAAGATACCCAAATATTAAATATGCCATTTCAGGTCATGTACATTACAGGAAACAAAAAATTATCCAAGGTACAGAATTTATTTGTAATTGCCTGGGATATCGATCTGAGTGGTATGAAAATGATGATGCTGATATAGAAGTAAAACGGTCAATGATAACAATTGAAATAGATTCTGATATAAAACCTATAAAAAAATATGTTGACTAGTTCTTCTTTAAAGTATATTCTGCTTTTATCCCTACTTAGTTTATCAAAATTTAGTTATTTTGCAATTTTTAGCA
>CBDVAD010000151.1:0-8036 GCA_965371875.1 uncultured bacterium | reverse complement strand
ATGCTTTTACAGCAAACAACCCAGCACGTATAGATTTTGAAAATACAGAACATGAAGGAAGATGTTTAAACATTAAAACTGATCTCTCCTCTTATGTAAATTGTAATGATTATTTTGTAGTGAAATGTGAAAATCCAAATTTTAAAAATGAAAACCTGCCAAAATAATTCAGATAAGGATCGGTTATTGAGGAGAGAATTTGATAAGGTCTCCCAAAATCTGAACCTCCAAACCAGGTAATGATAATCCGTAAAAATATAAGAAGCATGTAACCGGACAGTACTCCTGTAATTAATCGTAAAACAAACTCCATCTATATTACTTCCTTTTTTCCTTCATGAAACCCATACTTCTTCTATGTTTGGGTAGGTTTCTATCTCTTTTAAAATATTTTCAGATGCACCCATTGTTATCTGTCCTGATACTTTTATAACTGTATCTCTTTTATCATCTATTGACGCAATATGCAGGTAGACAGATGAATTTCCCTGATTGTCAATGATAAATGATCTAAGAGAAATAAGATCATCTTCATTATAACTGTTGCCCATTTTTATATGGACTTCTGAGTTTCCCGATTCCTTCATCTCTTCGGGACGAAGTACTTCATCTACAAGGAATTTAGGATCTCCTCTGGACGCATCTATTTTGCCGGAAAATCCAACAATAGCATCGACGCTCAGATATATACTTTTTTCTTCCCATATTTTAGGAAAGATAATCAGCTCTATTGAACCTTCAAAATCTTCAATCTGAAGAAAGGCCATCTGTTTGCCTCTTTTTGTAGTAATAACTCTTGAGCTTGTAATGGTTCCCATAATTGTATATTTTCTATCCGGCATGGCGTTATCAGTACGGTCCAAATTAAGAGTCACACTCTTTTGCCATACTTGTCTGTAATCATCCATAGGGTGCCCGGAGAAATAGTAGCCAAGAAGTTCTTTCTCGTTGTTAAGCATTTCGAGAACAGGAAATTCTTCCATTGATTCAATGTCGATAGTGGGAAGAGCTGATTCATCGTTGCTGTCAAAAAGGGATGTCTGACCAAACATAGTCTGCTCTTTCTGTTTTGTTACAAAATCCAGTATTCTCTCAAGATTATGAAGTAATGTAGCACGATTTTCTTTGTAGGAATCAAATGCGCCGCTGTTAATAAGAGATTCGAAGACTTTACGGTTTACACTCTTTAAGTCTACTTTTTCCAGAAAATCTATGAATGATGTATATTTACCATTTGCTTCTCTTGCCCTGATTATTTCCTCTACAGCAGCAGCTCCGACATTTTTTACCCCTACCAGCCCATATATAATATCTCCATCAGCAACAGCAAAATTTTTGTATGAGAGATTTATATCCGGAGGCAGGATATTAAGACCCATACTTTTTGTTTCACTTATATACAGGGTCATTTTGTCGGGAGTGTTAATCTCATTTGTAAGGTTGGCAGCCATAAATTCGGCGGGATAGTTTGCCTTAAGATACGCCGTTTTATAAGCAATTACGGAATATGCCGCTGCATGGGACTTATTAAACCCATAGCCGGCAAAGGGTACCAGCATCTCAAAGATATCAGATGCTTTTTTTTGAGTATAACCTTTTTTAACAGCACCTTCAATGAACTCGATTTTCATCCTGTCCATCTCTTTAACTTTCTTTTTACCCATAGCTCTTCGAAGGATATCTGCCTTTCCAAGTGAGAATCCTCCAACTATTCTGGCTACTTCCATAACCTGTTCCTGATAAACAATAACACCATAAGTTGGTTTAAGAACATCTATCAGGCTTGGATCGGGATATATGATTGCTTTTCGTCCATTTTTACTTTCTACAAATTGGGGAATATACTGCATTGGGCCCGGACGGTAGAGAGCATTTAATGCTATGAGGTCTTCTATGGAATCAGGCTTTGCCTGTTTAAGTATTCCCTGCATTCCTGAACTCTCAAACTGAAAAACGCAAACACTTTTACCCTGACCAAGAAGCTTGAAAGTCGCATTATCGTCTTCCGGAATATCTTCTGATGAAAAAACCGGTTTTTTTCTTTTTATAAGAGTTTCTGTGTTCTTTATCAATGTAAGAGTTTTAAGTCCAAGGAAATCCATCTTAACAAGACCGCATTCTTCCAGGAGATCCATTGTATATTGGGTTGATATTGAGCCTGTTTTATTATCTCTGTATAGCGGGACATAATCTGTAAGAATACTTCTGCCTATAACAACTCCTGCTGCATGAGTGGAAGCATGTCGCGAAAGGCCTTCCAGGCGTTTTCCCGTATCAATAAGCTCTTTAAATTTATCTCCCCGTTGCTCCATTTCTTTCAGTTTCGGCTCGAGTTCTATGGCTTTTTCGAGTGTCATCTTTAATTCTGAAGGGATTAGTTTTGAAATCTGATCAGCTTCTGCATATGGAATATCCAGTACTCTTGCCACATCCCTGACAACAGCCTTGGCTTTCAGGGTTCCAAAAGTTATAATCTGTCCAACCCTATCCTTTCCATATTTTCGGGTAACATAATCAATTACCTCCTGACGTCTTTCAAAACAAAAATCTATATCAAAGTCAGGCATCGATATACGGTCAGGATTAAGGAATCGTTCAAACAGTAATCCATACTTAAGAGGATCAATATCTGTTATCATAAGACCAAATGCAACAATGGAACCAGCTCCCGAACCTCTTCCTGGCCCAACGGGGATATCATTTTCCCTTGCATAGTGGATAAAATCCCAGACAATTAGAAAATATCCTGTAAAGCCCATATTGATAATAATATCGAGCTCAAAATCTGTCCGTTTTTTTATTTCATCTGTAATTTCCGGATATCTGTTTGCAAGGCCTTCATGTGTCAAAAAGCGGAGATAATCATCCGGATTATCAAATTTTTCAGGTATGGAATATTCCGGAAGAAGTGGCCCGGGGAGTTTTATTTCCAGACTGCAGCTTTCTGCAATTTTTACTGTATTTATAAGTGCCTCGGGAATATCCCTGAAGGTTTCGTACATCTCTTCCTTGGATTTCATGTAAAACTCGGAACTCTGAAATTTCATCCGGTTTATTTCATGTTTTTTCCGGTTTGTTCCTATACATATAAGAATATCCTGGGCATTTGCATCTTCCCTGTCCAGGTAGTGCATATCATTTGTAGCAACCAGTGGTATACCTGTTTCTCCGGATAGCTTGATAAGCCGTTCATTTACAATCTTTTGCTCAGGAATACCATGATACTGAAGTTCAAGATAGAAGTTTCCCTTTCCAAAAATATTCTGGTAGTGCTCGGCCTTCTTTTGTGCTTCTTCATATTGATTTTCAAGTAATTTACGGGGTATGTATCCTGCCAGACATGATGATGTGCAGATAAGATTGTCACTGTATTTTTCAATGAGTTCATCGTCAATTCTGGGTTTATAGTAAAATCCTTCTGTGTAGGCTCTGGAAGCCAGGACTAACAGATTTTTATATCCTTCATAGTTTTTTGCAAGAAGAATCAGGTGGTTTGCCCTGTTTCCTTTTTCATTTCCCGATTTAATGCTCCTGTTACCCGGAGCCACATAGAATTCACATCCTATAACAGGGTTTATTTCATTTGCTATGCATTCTTTATAAAAATGAAGAGCTCCGAACATATTGCCATGATCCGTTATAGCCAGATGTTTCATGCCTAAATTTTTGGCTTTCGCAACCATCTTTTTTATAGATGCTGCGCCGTCCAAAAGAGAATAATCAGTATGATTATGAAGGTGAATAAAATCAGGTGCCCCAGTCATTATAAAAGAATATAAACCTTTAATACTGTCTCTGTAAAGGCACATCAATTCCAATTATGGTAAAATTGACTTAATTCTAAATCCTGAAAAGGATGTCATGGGAGCAGTTCTTCCAGAATCCAGTATATAAATCGGACAGCTCTGTCTCTCTGGAAAGATGTCAGCTCACCGGTCAGGCTTTTCAGCCATTCCTTGTGCATTTCTGTTACAGAAGAAGTATCTTTCAGGCTTAGGGGCACTTTTTTACCTATAAGAAGTGATTCAAGTTCTATACTTCGAACGGTATGTTTTCCTGAATTACCGATAGCCATCCTGAAATCGTTAAGCATCCCTTTTTGGATATCTGCAAGAACACAGAATGAAATAGAATCATCTGTATCAAAATATGGATTTCCATCGCTCTTGAACAGCTGTCTGTTCCAGTTTCCGAACGGAATTCTGATTCTTGTAAGAACTTCATTTTTTTTTAGCTGGATATCACCTTTTTTGTTAAAAAAACGGTTTATCTGGATCCATCTGGTTCCACCTGATCGTTTTAATTCAAGGCTCGCATCCATAAGTATTAGTACACTAAACAGGTTCAGTCTTATATCAGGCATACAGAGATGCCCTCCAAGAGTTGCGGTGTTTCTGATTGCAGAAGGTTTTATAAGTCTCATTGCCTGCGCCAGGGCATGAGGAAGAACATGTTGTCCAACATTTAATATTCTATTGATTACAGCTCCCGCACCTATCTCTAAAAAGCGTTCTGTCCGTCGTATTTTTTTTAGTTCAGAGATTTTTGAAATCTGTATTATGCTGGAAGGGAGGGTAGGTATCTTCTTATCCTGTTTTCCCATAAATCCTGTTCCGCCTGACCAAATTACAGCTTCAGGGTTTTGATCTTTTATATTCAGCAGCTCATTGAGGTTTGAAGGGTAAAAAATATGACTATATATTTCTTGCACGTCTTCTCCTTCTTCGGTAGTATGCCCCTGCCTTTACACTGTCTATCAGTGTTGATTTATCTGTACAGGAGCAGTTTATTCCCTCAAATGATTCCATAATCTGATGAACTTCCGGCTCTACATAAGTCTCTAAAATTGAGTGTATGGTCATTATTTTCCCCGGACGGCAGAATTCACATGGATTATATCCTGCATCTTCAAAACCACTGATAATGTCGTTTATCTCGTCAGATTTATTTAATCCTTCAAAGGTTGTTATTTCAGAATCTCTTGCCTGAAATGCGGGGATAAGACAGGAAGAAACCAGGTCTCCATTAAAGAATACAGCACAGCCTCTGCATATTCCTTTATAGCAGCTTGTTCTTAAGCTTTGAATTTTTGCAGATGTTTTAAGAAGATCAACAAGTCTGGTTCCCGGACTTGTATCAAACTCTACATCTTTACCATTTAGTTTCAAATTAATTTTCATTATCCCTCCATATGCTGGAAAATTATTTCCGGCGTTACAGGAAGAGTATCAAAATAAATTCCTGTTGCCTGAGATAAAGCCTGTACAAAAGCAGAAGGGATAATAGCATCAGGCATTTGTGCTATTCCGCCGCTGGCTCTCTTTGAATCGGTAATAAAATCAATATTTATATCAGTCAGCTTTGTTTTTTCTATAGCCTCCATCTCAGTGTGGTAAATTGTTGGACGAAAGAGATCAGTTTTACCACCTGCCCATGCCAGAGATTCATATATTTCTGCTTCTGCAGCAGCCCTGGCAGCTTTACTGTCATGTATTCTTCCTATATCAAATATAGTCCAGATACCTCTAATTATCGGTCTGAGAAATACTGGATCCAGTTCGATCTCCACAACTGCAGCACCCCATGAAAGAGTGTTAAATGGCATACCCTTCAGTTTTTCCGGGTCCCAAACCTCTTTACCGGGAGTTCTAAAACTTCTTTTTTCTTCAATTGGGAGTGGTTTGTGAAACCGGTGTTTTTTTATACCGTTGCAGCATTTTTCCACAAGGTTTGTCATAATACTAAGATCGTTTGATAGGAATGATGGTCCCGAATTGGGAAGAATTGTTGTATCTCCCCTGACTATTTCAATAGATTCGATATCCATTCCAAGGATTTTTCCAGCAGTTTTCCTCCATATATTTCCAGGGGTGGATCCGTTGGAACTGCTGGAAATATAAAGTTTGTTATTTTGGTCTAATTTAACTCTCATGGAATATGCTTCTCTGTTTTCTCTTTTTCTTGAGAAACCATTTCCTGTATATCCCATTGCCAGTCCTATTCCCCTCAGGATTCCCTGTTTTTCAAGTTTTCCTGTCTGTCTTTTTTTTAGAACTTCATAAGCTGAGTATTTTCTGTGGAAGTCAGATTTTGCTGCCACTTTAGTTAATATATCTCTTTGTGAAATTTGTTTAAGGATTCCACCGGATGGAAGCTTTTGGTTTTTTTTATGAAGATATTCCAAACGGAGAGTGACAGGATTTATCTGCTTAAGAGCTGCAATCCTGGATATATGAGTTTCAGTTGAAAATACTCCAATCCCTATTCCACAACCTTTAAATACATTCATGGGTGGCGAAGATGTTTGAATTGCATTGGCCTTGATTCTTACGTTTGTTATTGAATATATAGATGCTGCTCCGAGTATCAGCTGATTTAAAATTTCATCAGTAAATAGAGGATAGGCACCAATATCAACATCTATCTTTATATCTTCTGCAATGATTTTTCCTGAATCGTTTAGTGCAGATTTCCTTGTAATATGTACTGGCGGTCGTTTTATGCTGTATTGTAGAATTTTATAGGCTTCTGCAACTATTTTTACCTGTTTTCCTGATTTTACCGCAAGAACAGCAGCAATTGCTGAATATATAGAGGGTAGAATCAATTTTTCATCATAGGTGTGATAGTATGGTTCAATATTAACCTGGATCTCTTTTCCTGGAAGAGCACAAACATCAGCTACTGTTTTCTGAACATGAAAGGGCCACTGGGATGCTGTTGTAATTTCCAGAATTTTGTTTTTATACCTTGCAATTGCTCCCATAGGATATGTGATGGGAAGCGTTTGTATTGATGTTCTGTATTCTCCCTCAACAGTCTGATGGGGATCTTTAAACTTACTGTCTACATTCCCTTTTGTGAATTTTTTTGTAGATAAAATCTGGGATTCCTGATAATTGTCAAAGCTTAGAAGTGAATAGTCCGTGTCGTACTCAATTATAGTATTACTGCAAAGGTTTCTAACTTCATCCTCTTCAGGGCCGCAGATTACAAGAACCGGCTCTCCCTCATATTGAACTGATCCATTGCATAATAGCGGCATATCTTCAGTAAAGACAGAAATACGATTTTCTCCTGGAATATCTTTCCATGTAAGACTGTAGTATCCCTTCGGCATGTCTGGTATTTTTAAGGATGAAATTGACCCTTTTGGAATTGATGAACGTATCAGGTGGGCAAAGAGCATTTTCCGGTTGGTTATATCATCCAGAAATTTATGATCTTTTGCCATCAGATTTTTCTCCGGAAACGTATACCCGTATTTTTAACTGCGGAAACAATCTTTTTAAGTTGCTCATCTGTTAATCCCGGGTAAATAGGCAGGCTGAAAACAGCATTATATGCTTTAATAGTTTCGGGGAAGTCCTGTGGTTTGTAACCGTATTTATTTTGATAGTACGGCATTATATGAAGAGGAATATAATGAACAGAGACACCTATTCCCTGATTAATAAGATTCTTTATAAATTCATCTCTTGTAATGGTTAGTTTTTCAGGAATTATTCTCGGCATAAAAAGGTGCCATGCATGATTATCCTGTTGCTCCGGAAGCCTGAGAAAGTCAAGATATCCCAATTCTCTGAAATAGAAATTTGCAATTTGCGTTCTGTTTTTCAGGAACATAGCAGCCTTTTTTAATTGTTCCCTGCCTATGGAAGCTGCTATATCAGGCATATTGTACTTAAAACCTGCTGCAACTACAGAGTACTGCCAGGAAGGTTTATCGGATGTATATCTATCCCATGCTTCTCTGTCTATCCCATGAGAACGCATTACTGACATTCTTTTTGCTGCTTCGTTATTATTTGTAACTATCATACCACCTTCACCGGTGGTTATGGTTTTTGTTGCATAAAACGAAAAAACACCAGCATCACCAATGCAGCCAAGGAATTTCCCATTTGATTTCACAGGAAATGAGTGTGCTGCATCTTCCAGCAGCATTATTTTATATTTATTTTTAAGTTCGAGGAATGCATCAATGTCACATGTATGTCCTGCTATATGAACAGTAATTACTCATTTGATGGAGG
>CBDVAD010000150.1:0-8070 GCA_965371875.1 uncultured bacterium | reverse complement strand
ACAATCGTTGAAGAAAGGACACAGGAACTTGAGAAAAGGAACAAAGAGCTAATAGAGGCGAACAAGGCAAAGAGCAATTTTTTAGCAAATATTAACCATGAACTGCGAACACCTCTGAACGGCGTATCGGGTATGCTGTCTGTACTTGAATCAATGGATATTTCGGACTCTGAGAGATACTTCCTGGATTTGGCCGTATCATCCGCTGATCATCTTTCATCTATTATGCAGGATATTCTTAACTACTCTGAAATTGACTCCGGCAGACTTGGAATATTCAATCAGCCAGTACAAATCAAGAAACTTATTCAAAATACTGTCAGCCTTCTAATCCCAAGAGCCAGGGAAAAAGATATTGATATCATCATCGAAGGCAAAGACGATTCTGAAGTTTTTTTTGGAGATAGTGCCAGAATAACAGAGATACTTGAAAAACTCATATCCAATGCAATTAAGTTTTCAGAATCGGGTACTATTAAAATTCACTATAATGTCAATCAGGATCTAAAGCTTTCAATATCAGATCATGGGATTGGAATCGGACCCGATAGATTAACTGAAATTTTCCAGCCTTTCCAGCAGCTTGAAGACCCATATACCAAAAAGTACCAGGGAGTGGGTATTGGTCTTGCCATCATAAAGAAACTTCTGGATCTTATGGAAGGCGAAATATCTGTAGAATCGGAGCTGGAAACAGGTTCTGTATTTACCATTATAATTCCTAATAATGCTACAGATGCAAAGCTTGAAAAATCAAGTATTAATGTTGATTTAGATGTGAATAGGTCTGATAATCCTATCCTTAAGATACTCATTGCAGAAGATGAGAGTATAAACAGAATGTATCTCAAAAACCTTCTTAACAAAGCCGGACATCATGTACTTGAAGCACGTAATGGAGAAGAGGCACTGACAAAAGCCATAGCAGAGATTCCTGACTTCATATTTATGGATATTGGAATGCCTGTAATGAATGGTATGGAAGCAACAAAACGTATTCGTAAAACCGATAGTTTTTCTACTATCCCCATTATTGCTCTTACAGCGCACACACATAAGGAGGATATAGAAAAGTTTCTTAATTCAGGTTTAGATGAGGTGCTGAAAAAACCATTTAAGGAGAGTGAAATTCATTCTATAATTAAAAAATACGTATGAATTATTTTTATTCCTGGTGTTTCTTCTTCATCTTTTTCCTTGAAAGTGATATTCCTCCGAATCCACTTATTATAGCCATATAGAATCCCAGATCATACCACCATCCGGTATTGGCTGCTTCATAGACACGGATATTCTTATTAAAAATTCCAATTATAAGAGAAAGGGGTGCTATCCAGCCATGCCAGATACCGGAAAAAAACCCGGCAGGGTCACCCATTGTCGATCTACCGTCTCCAGGGAAACACCCTGACAGGATAGATACAATAAATATGAGTATTGCAATCTTAAATAATCTTTTCACAGTAACTCCTTATTCCCAAATATAATACCTGTCTAATAAATCAGCAAACTTAATATTTCATTAGAATCAACTTTTTGATAAATAGTTTGAACAAAAGGGTTCCTTGAATAGATACACCCGATATGCTACATTAACCTTCCTAAAATGATTAAGAATAAAACAGAAAAAATTGTCAGGATACCCCCTCGTCTTCCCTTCTATTACGGATGGATCATACTGATCGTAGGAACAGCCGGAGTTCTTATGAGTATTCCAGGCCAGACTATGGGAGTATCCGTATTTACAGATTTTTTAATAGAGTCCCTGGAAATTTCCCGCACCGGTATATCTACAACATATATGATTGGTACAATACTCAGTGCTCTTCTTCTTGGTAAAGCTGGTCTATTTTATGATCGCTTCGGTGCTAAAATTACAGCTTCTATTGCTGTCTCCGTTCTTGCACTTACCCTGGTTTATCTATCTTTTGTAGATGTAATAAGAGGTATCATCTCATCCTCCGGGATACTCAATCCAGGTGCTGTATCTTTTATTCTCCTGACATTCGGATTTTTTGTTCTCAGGTTCTCCGGTCAGGGTGTACTTGCCATGGTATCCAGAAACATGGTGGTGAAATGGTTTGATAAAAACCGTGGACTGATTGTTGCAATCATGGGAGCAGCTTCTGCTTTTGGATTCTCTCTTGCACCAAAGCTGTTTAATTCTCTTATAGAGACCTATGACTGGAGAGGAACATGGAGATTACTGGCCTTGATCCTATTTCCGGTATTTATGCTGGTAGTGCTTGTGTTTTTCAAAGACTGGAAACTGGATTCTCAAAAAAATGATCCTGAATCTGACAAAATCACCGGCAAACAGGAAAATAACTCAAGTTTGGATTTATCAAAAGACAAGACCCTGAAAGAGGCACTGGCAACCCGGCAGTTCTGGAGCTATAACCTTGCTATAGCCTTAATGGCAATGTTTGGAACTGCATTCACATTTCATATTGTTTCCATTTTTTCCTATGCTGATATTGATCGATCTTCAGCTGTAGCTATCTTTATACCTATCTCAATTATTTCAGTAATAATCAGTTTTACAGGAAGCACACTATCCGATTATATCAGTCTTAAAATTATTCTGTTACTTGAATTGGTGGGTCTCCTTACTGCATCAATTGCCTTAATTTTTCTCTCCCCGGGAATACCTGTCATAATTCTTATTGCGGGAATGGGAATTGCAAACGGAACATTCGTAGTGCTCCTGAGTATTGCCTGGGTAAATACTTTCGGAAAGAAGCACCTGGGAGCCATTTCCGGCTATGCAATGGGGTGGACAGTGGCCGGAAGTGCTATAGGACCCTTTCTTTTTTCTGCATTAAAAGATCTTTCCGGAGATTATGATCTTGCAGCCCTTATATCAATTATCCTTGTGGTAATATTATTCCTGGTTTCCATATCTAATAAAGGTCAGGTAAAAAATGATAAATCTCTCCTGCATTAAACCTACACTGATTGTTCTCGATCTGGACGGCACAGCCCTTAACCGCAATAATGTTATTCCTGACAATCTGAAGGATATTCTTAAAAGATTAAAAAATGAAAAGAGAAGCAGAATTGTTCTTGCTTCAGGACGATCAATATCTTCTATGAAAATAATGGCTGGAGAACTTGGTTTGGAAGCTCCGGCAATTACATTGAACGGCGGGGCAATTATCGATCCTGTTTCTGACGAAATTTTTTACGAGAAAAACCTCTCTGCAGATATTTATCTAAAGAGTCTGACAATCCTTAAAGAACTTCATATTGAAATTGTTGTATTTACAGCCTTCGGTGTTTATGCAGAAAATGCTTCGAAAATAACTGATATACTTGAGGAGTACTCAGACAATAAAATTGAATGGGTCAGCGATTTAGGAACTATCGGATCCCCGGTTAAGATTCTGTTCATTCCGGAATATGAAAGTGCCAATGCTGAAGTGAAAAAGCACACTTCATCTCTTGAGATTGACATTATAGAGTCTGGATTCAGTTTCACTGAAATTGTTCCCAAGGGAGTTAACAAGGGTTCTGCCCTGGAGATAGTTTCAGAAATGCTTGAAATAGACCACAAAGATATAATTGCCTTTGGTGATAATGAGAATGATGTTGAGATGCTGCAGCTTGCAGGAACCGGGGTTGCAATGGGGAATGCCCCTGAACACGTTAAGTCGACAGCTGATATGGTAACTGATACAAATGATAATGATGGTGTTTATAAGATACTGGCGAGGATTTTTAACACAGTGAATGATGAGATTCTATCATTACCAATTACATAAACATACCATCAGACTGAAGAACAAACCTAACAGCCTTCAGCCTAATAGCCTTGATTTCTATCCCTACTTCTTATAAATACGAAAGAAATCCTTCTTAAAATCTACATGTACTTCTTCACCCATTTTAAAGTGTTTCATGGTATGACCGGCTGTATTGGAATGAATCGCAATAATAAAACTGTTTTCAAATTCAATCTTATATTCTGTAATACCTCCAAGAAAAGAGCTTACATCCAGTTTTCCAGTAAATCCTGTAGGTTTAAGACTAATATCGACGGCCTCAGGTTTAATTGCAAGGGCAACTTCTTCCCCTTCAGAGAACACTTCATCTGTTTTCTCAACTTTAACTTGTTTACCCTGAATAGTAACAATTATTGAATCCTTTGCAATTTCTGCTACAGTTGCATCTATAAAATTTGCATTACCTATAAAGTCCGCAACAAAAGAGCTGTTCGGATTGTTATAGATTTCCTCGGGAGATCCAAATTGTGCTATCTTACCTCTATTCATAATAACAATCTGATCAGACATACTTAGAGCTTCAGACTGATCATGGGTCACGTAGAGTGCAGTTATCCCAAGCATCTGCTGAACCCGTTTAATTTCTGTTCTTGTCTGGATTCTAAGCTTTGCATCCAGATTTGAAAGAGGTTCGTCAAAGAGTATAATCTCCGGTTTAAGAACAAGTGCTCTGGCAAGAGCAACACGCTGCTGCTGACCACCGGAAAGCTCTCCCGGATACCTGCCCTCAAGGCCCACAAGATTCACCATCTGTGAGACCATTGCCACATCGTTCTTTATTACTTCTTTTGACAGCTTACGTATTTTCAGGCCATAGGCAATGTTTTCAAATATTGTAAGATGTGGAAAAAGAGCATAACTCTGAAAAACCATAGGCATATCCCGGTCAAAGGGTGCTACATTATTAATCAGCTTATTCTCCAGTGTTATATCACCAGCTGTCTGTAGTTCAAACCCGGCTATCATTCGCAGGGTAGTGGTTTTCCCGCAACCTGAAGGTCCCAGAAGAGTTACAAAATCACCCTTTTTTATTGTCAGGGAAATATCATCAACAGCAGTAACTTCATTTCCCTTGCCATCCCTAAAAATCTTTGTAATATCTTTTAGAACAAGATAGTCTTTATCGTTATTCTGTTCCATTGTTTTCTCTCCTTAGGTTGCATAGCCGAGCAGCAACGAAGTTGCGACCAGGCAAGGTTGCATAGCCGAGCAGGGACGAAGTCCCGACCAGCCTAATTAGTTGTTCCAAATATCTGGGATTGTTTAAGGCCTGTAAGTTTCATAATAATAAAGATGAATGCCACAACCACTACAATCAATGCAAATGATAATACAGAGGCAGCACCGAGACGCATTATCTCTGTCTGGGCAAGTATCAGTACAGTTAAATGATTCCATCTGGCAGATACAAGAAATATTATGGCACTTATAGCAGTCATACTACGAACAAAGGCAAAAGTAGCTCCGGCAAAAAATGCAGGTCTGACAAGAGGCAGAGTTATCTTTCTGAACGTATATGCAGTAGAGGCACCAAGATTGGTTGATGACTCTTCAATATCCCCGGATATCTGTTTGAGTGCTGCAATTCCTCCCTGAACACCAATGGGAACATTTCTAAAAACATAAACAGCAATCAGAATAAATGCAGTTCCTGACAGCTTAAAGGGAGCTTTATTAAAGGCAAGAATATAACCTATACCTACTGCCGTTCCTGGAATTGCATAGCTCAGCATAGATAGGAAATCGAGAATCTGTTTACCTGCAAAAGATTTTCTAACAACAATAAACGCTATTATCATTCCCAATACTGCGGTAATTGGCGTTGAAACAGTTGCCAGGATAAGAGTATTTTTTAGAGTGGTTAATCCCACATCATAAGCATAGACAAAATGCTGAAAGGTAAGAGACCAGTTAACACCCCAGAGTTTTATAAAACTTCCGGAGATAATTGTTACATAGAACATCATCACAAAAAGAGTAACTGCCAATACAAATATGAAGAGACCTTTATTCGCAGCGCTGGTAACAGAAGTAGAACCTCTGCGGGAAGACTTTCCTGTTATTGTTACATAGGCTTTATTCTTTATTATATACTTCTGTATAAAGAAAACTCCAACTGTAGGAACCAGCAGCAGCATAGCAAGGGCAGCACCCCTGGGAAGATTCCCCATGCCTGTAAACTCCATATAAGCCCGGACCGAGAGAACATCAAACTCACCACCGATAATTATAGGATTACCAAAGTCAGTCAGTGACCCTACAAAAACAAGCAGCCAGGATGCAAAAATTCCCGGTAATGCAAGAGGAAGTGTTACAGTAAAAAATGTCTTAAGGCGCTTTGCACCAAGATTCATTGCGCAGGTTTCAAGATCCGGATCTATCCCCTGAAGAATTCCAACCAGGGTCATATAGGCAATTGGATACATAGTTATAACCTGAACTATAATAAGTCCTTTCAAACCATAGACACCACCAGTTTCAAGATGGAGAAGTTTGGCCGTTATCAGACCATTCCTCCCAAAAAGGAGAATAACAGATAGAGCGAACATGAAGGGAGGGGAAATAATAGGCAGTATAGCCATGTATTGGAAAAAACCACGCCCTTTTATCTTCCCTTTGGCAATTGCATAGGCAAATATGAATCCTACAAATGTGGCAAGAGTTGCAACACTGGCTCCCAGCATAATCGAATTCATAATCGACTTTCTATAAAAACTGTGGGTGAATATATATTTATATTGATTCAGTGAAAAAACATCATCCTGAGAAAGGCTGAGCTTCGCTGCCGAATATAAAGGGTAGACAATAAACAAAACCAGCGAGGCAAGGATAAATATTACTCCAATAAGGAGAGCAGGATCACTGGTTAACTGGTGGAAGCTGCCCTTATTCAATCTTCTTTTCAATATATTACTGTTAGCCATTTTAGCCTAACCTCCTGATGAAGCCTTCATATTTTCAGTTTTTACAGAAAGTTCCCTCCCTTCTGCAGGGAGGGAAAAAAGGAGAAAAATTATGAAAAAATTATTTCTTAGCTTCTGTCTTTGCTTCTCCGCCTTCGATGATCTCATTCCATTTCTCTACAAGACGGGTTTTATTGGCAGCTGCCCAAACATCATCCTGTTCAATGACATTAAGTGAGGAAACAGGTTTTGCACCCTTGGCCAGAGGAACATCTACAAAAGGTACTACAAATGTTTTTGCATATAGAGCACCAGCTGTTTTTCCAAGACCCCAGTCATAGAGTTTTTTAGCTGCTTCCAGTTCATCTTCCGGTCCACCCTTAATAAGAGAGATTGAAGCTACTTCGTAACCGGTTCCCTCGGAAGGAAATGTAATTTCCAGAGGATAACCTATGTCTACCAGTTTAACTCCGTCATGTGAGTAACCGATGGCAATAGTTGTTTCACCAATACTTGCATTCTTTCCAGGAGCAGAGCCTGATCTTGTATACTGGGTTATGTTGTTATCCAGTCCCTTCATATACTCAAACGCTTCCTCTTCACCATAGATCTGAACTAAAGTTGCAAGAACATTGTATGCAGTTCCTGATGAACCAGGATTTGCCATTTGAACATGACCTTCATATTGAGGACTTGTAATTTCTGCCCATGATGTAGGTGCTTTAAGATTGTACTGTTTTAGTTTTTCTGTGTTGCTTTCAAAACAAAGTGCACCGGTATAGATACCTGACCAGAAGAATTCTGCATCTCTAAACTGAGGGGGCATATTAGCAGCAGGAGAATCATAGGCCATAGTCAGACCTTTCTGTTTTGCTTCAATATGACCAATACCTACACCGCCAAACCAAATACTGGCCTGTGGGTTAGCTTTTTCTGCTTCAATTCTTGCAACAGCTTCACCAGTTGAGAGTCTTACCCAATCCACCTGAATTCCGGTTTCTGCAGTAAAAGCCTTGAAAACACTTCTTGCAAGCTCTTCATCCAGAGTTGTGTATGCGGTAATTCGCTCTTCTTTATCACTTGTACCTGTTGCAAACAGGCCAACACTAATAGCCAATACCAGCATAATTACAATAATAGTTCTTTTCATTCCATAACCTCCGTTTTTGTATGGATATTTATCTACTATATATTAAAACCCGACTCTCCCAATTCCGCAAGAGACAATTTAGTAACAATTTAGTAACAAATTAGTCACAGTAGGGGCGCACGGCCGTGCGCCCTTACTGTAAACAGTTATTATTCATTTGGAATATTTTTAAACCTGTAACCCTTTCCCCATTCATTCAGGATGTATTCCGGACTGTGGGGATCGGGTTCTA
>CBDVAD010000149.1:0-8086 GCA_965371875.1 uncultured bacterium | reverse complement strand
TTGATTTCAAATAATTAGGCGGGTAGGCTGTTAAAAATAGAGCGGGTGCCTACAACAGAAGCAATTCTCATTTTGACTTTTTTACTGATATTACTAGCAGAATGATCAATAAAAAAGAGGCTATCTGCTATAATATCAATAAGATATGATACTTAATATCCAGCCTCGATTCAGTGTGATTAATTATAAGGATAGACTGAAATGAGAAATGCCAAAACATTTCACTTGGTAGTCAGCCGGTTTGTAGCGAAACCTTCTATTTAATATAAGGTTGCATATACAAGCAGTCAGGATGCATAGCCGAGCAATAGACGAAGTCTATGACCAGGCAAAGGTTTCTGCGGGAACCGATCTGATTATTTAGGTCAATTTTTTTATAATCAGACAATCTCTGGATAACCAGAAAAGAATACCTCCGCAGATTCGCGGTCAACCAACAGAACAACCCCTACAACGACAAAATGCTAGACAGCAGATACAACGTAAACCACACCAGGAACTACACCAAATGACGAACTTCGGCCTGATAACCTGGGACTACTGCAAAAACCACCTCGAAATGGACGACAGAGACAAAGAACTAACAGAACTCCTGATATTCTCCGCCTCTGCAGAAATAGAAATATACACCGACAGAAATCTCTTTGAAAGAAAAATACGCGAACTCCACGACGGCTACCTGCAGAAAGAACTGGAACTACGGCAGTACCCGGTAAAAGAATGAAACTATACTGCGACACCACAAGAGCATACCAGGGATGGTGAATTTGTTACTTCCAAGCGAGTGTTTGAACTTTTCCGGGATGTTAACCCAGTTATGAACCGCTTTGACCTGTGGAAAGTTACTTCTGCCTGGTGGTTTCACGTTTCAATTTTGGGGAAGAGACGTTCTGGTTCTTCGGTGACTCATATAAAGCCGGGATCTTCCGGGTATTATTCTTAATCCCCTCCAAAAATAAGCAGATGAGAGCCTGGGCTGATAATGATCAAAGGCACAGAGCTGTGGGAACAGCCGAATAGCTGAGTTGAGCTTCCCGGACATTCAAGTGAGTTTTCTACGATTGGTAAGGTCTTAAAATATTCCTTTAAAGAGCTTGTTAATTTTGAGAAAAAGATTTACCTTGTAGGTGGGAAGTCCCACAATAAGGAGTAGTTATGCAATCGGCAATTAAAGAATATGATACAAAGGTAGATTCCAAGAATCGTTTTACTATTCGTGGTGCAAAATATGACTATTATCATGTGAGTGAGTTTACTGATGGACATATTGAATTAGTACCCCGGGTTTTAGTGGATCCTGATATTATTTCTAAAAACACTATAGAAATGATGGATAAATCAGTTGAAAATTTAAAAAATGGGAAGGTATCTGAGCCTATAAGTCTATCAGAATATCTTGAAGATAATTAGAAATGGAATTTCATATACGTATGGGTATCCCGGAGATGGAGAGTTTTTGGAATAATCTTAAACAGAAAGCAGATACAAAGACTTTAGGCAAAAATGAGAAGAAATTCTTTAAGAAGCTTGTAAAGACACTTAGTTTTTTAAGTCAGAATCCAAGACATCCAGGACTCTCTTCGCATGAAATTAAAAAACTTACAAAGCATTATGGTATAAAAGTATGGGAATCCTATTTAGAAAACAATGTTCCTTCTGCAGGAAGAATATTTTGGACTTACGGACCTGGAAAGAAAGATATTACAATAATTGGGATAGAACCACATCCGGAAGATAAAAAGAATGGCGTTTATGATAAAGTCCGGTTGTCAGAGCTGGAATAGTAATACCTAATACAGATAATTTTTCCGTTGGCTATATAAATAAGTTTTAACAAAAACCAAAACCGCCGCAATATAAACAGAATGAAAACCTGCAGCGTAAAGGATAGAAGCGGAAATCCCGCACCGTGATTGTATGTTGTTGTAGAGACGTAGCATGCTACGTCTGTACCCAGTGAAACAAAATGTGATCTCTATAATAAATCCGGGCGGAATTGCAGCGGATAGCCTGACCCTGCGCAGCAGGGATACGCCCATACGAATCTAATTAGAAGAATAATAAAAACCGGGATTGGAAATTATACCCTGGTTTCTAGCATTTATTCAAAAATTCTATTATATTGTTTATAGCTGATCTCCTTTAGTATATATTGAATTAGCCCGCAAGCTTAAATCATTATATATTTGGTTTCAGCCTGAATTAACAGCTTTTGTTTTGTGCAACTTTAACTTGGTATTGGTAATCTAAATAAGGTGATAGGAAATTATGGCAAAATTCCTGATCATCGGTGCCGGTATAAGCGGGTGTACAGCAGGCCTTGAACTCGCGAATCAGGGCAACGATGTAGAAATAGTTGAAGCAACCGGTACAATTGGGGGCAAAATACCCGGATACAGCTGCAAGGCAACTGACAACTGCAGCAGGTGCGGGGTATGCATAGCCCATATACAATTTAAAGAATCTGTTCACCATGAAAATATCCGCTTTACGACCGGCGCATCAGTAGAATCGGTTTTTCAGGAAGATGGAAAAACCAAAGTTACAATCACCCGGGCCAATCCGAATATAAACCTTAAAAAATGCATTAACTGTGATATCTGCCTACAGGTCTGTCCTAATCAGTGTATTACAAAATACTCCAGGGCTGAATTTACCCAGTATATAGTTGATTATTCCAGGTGCCTCCTGCATCAGGGAAAAGAGTGTACTGTTTGTGCTGATGCCTGCCCGGGTAATGCAATTTTTTCAGGACAGAAAGAAACAGAAACAAAAATATTAAGTGATGGTGTTCTTATAGCAGCAGGGCATGAACCTTATGATGCTTCGAAGAATATCCTGTACGAATACAGCCGTATTCCTGATGTTATTACAGGGGTTGATGCAGAGGAGATCCTCAGCAGACAAAACTACTTAAGCAAATCTGATGAAAGTGTTGCATTTATCCAGTGTGTCGGTTCCCGTAATCCATCTATCGGACGAAATTACTGTTCGGGTGTATGCTGCGCGTATGCTTTACGCATCGCCAGAGTCCTCATGTACAGGAATCCCGGGGCGGAAATCACTATCTATTACATTGATATTCAAAATTTTGATAAAACTTTTACCCTGCTCCGGGAAGAACTAATAGAAAGCGGAATTTGTTTTGTGCGCGGCCTCCCCTTTAAAGTGGAAAAATCTGAGAGTGGAAGATTAAAACTTCTTATAGAAGATATTAATGGAAATAATACAAGTGCTGAGCATGATACTGTTGTTTTATCCGTAGGGCTGGGGCCGGGGAATAATGCAGAAAGTTTAGCTTATCTGTTTAAGCTGAAAAAAGATGAATTTGGATTTTACCTGCCTTCAGGTTCATCTCTAAAGAATATTTTTGTAAGCGGTACATGCAGGGAGCCTCAGAGTATAGTTGAGAGCATGGCCCAGGCAAAATCCGAAGCTCTTGAAATGATGAAAACCATAGAACAGGAAAAGAGTGTTAATAAAACAGTATCTGTTACAAAAAGCGAAATACCGGCATCTTCTTTAACCCCCTCTTTTGAGGTAGTAAAGATTCCCCTCAATCGGAATGTATTGATTGTCGGTGGGGGGATTGCAGGTGTTTATACTGCTTCCGAGGTTAACAACTTCGGTTATAAAACAACCCTATTAAGCTCTGAAGACACTATTAGTGATAGAGAGATGCTGACAGGGGTAACAGTTTTTACAGGCAGTTACCTAAAAGAGTTGAACGGTCATGCAGGTTCCTTTGAAGCAATTTATCACACTTCCGAAGGGGATAAAACTCATACATTCGGCGCTGTAGTCTTAGCTTCAGGAAATACGGATATCAATATAATCGATAATCCTCTTTTTGACAGCAGTTTCATTGTACCAATGGAAAAAATCGAGGCTGCTGTTTCCTCTATGTATAGAAGAAAAGGGCTGCAGCCCATTGGGCTGGTTCTTGATATTAAGATTGATGAAACCAAAGCGGAAATGGAAACAGCTTTAAAGATCGGCCTTAAGCTTCAGCAGACGGGTTTTCTGCAGGTTCATATCTTTTGCCGGGATGTAAGGGTTTCAGCTTTAGGTATGGAAAAACTCTACGATAAGGCAAGAGAAGCCGGTGTGAATATTATTAAGTTTGAAGGTGAACTTTTATTGGAAGATGATGAATGTGGTGTTTCAATCTGCTGTATGGATTCAGTACTGCAAAAAGAAATATCTGTTGATTGTGATTTAATTGGCATAAGCATGCACGGAATTAATTCTGCTGCCAGTCCGGCGCTTGCACAGATAACAGGGGTGTCTACAGATGCATTCGGTCAGATGCAGGATAATAATATACATCTGTTTTCGTGTAAAACAAACCGGCCCGGAATATTCGTTGCCGGTCCATGCAGGGGCAGTTACTATATGCCGCAGATTATTACAGAATCCAAAGCTGCTGCTCTGTTTGTTCATTCTTTGCTTCACAATGGTGTAATGGAGGTTGAGCTTTCCAATGCAGTTGTAGATCCGGACAAGTGCATTTTATGTCTGACCTGTATAAGAGCGTGTCCCTTTAAAGCGATGCAGATTGATAGAGAAAATGGTGTCGCGAAAAGCATACCCGAGGCCTGTCAGAAATGCGGTATTTGTGCAGGCGAGTGTCCGGCTAAAGCTATAGAATTACCGGTGTTTTCCGATCAGGTTTTGCTTGATCAGATAAACAGCGCATAAATAGATCAGGAAAGGGGATTATGGGTAATAAACTCATTGCATTCTGCTGCGAAAACTCATCTCTCAAGGCAGCGGAAAATGTTGAAGAGAGCAATTCTATTATGGATGCTGTAGAAATTGTGCGTTTACCATGTTCGGGCAAAGTTGAGATCGGACTGGTATTAAAGTGTCTGGAGAACGGTTCCCCGGGTGTTCTTGTCCTTGCCTGTCCAAAAGACAACTGCAAATATATTTCAGGGAACAGGCGTGCAGAAAAGCGTATTGCTATGATAAAAAAATCTTTGAGCACTGCCGGAATCGATAAGGAAAGGGTGCATATTGATTTTCTATCCTCTGTGGATTCCCATAAATTTATTGATGCAGTTAATGAGATGATGGAGCGTTTAACTTTATAAGGAGTAACAATTGATTACTGCTGTACAAAAAGATTTTACTGAGATTGCCAGGATGGTTAAGGGTTGTGAAAAACTGCTTATACTCGGATGCGGAAGCTGCGTAACGGTGTGTATGGCCGGGGGTGAAAAAGAGGTGGGTATTCTAGCCTCGCTTCTGCGTTTGTACAATAAAAATGAGAATATCTCTATGGAAATCACGGAAGATACCATTGAAAGGCAGTGCGACCGCGAATTTTTTGATGATGTAAAGGACAAAATATCGGTCGCTGATGCAGTACTCTCAATGGCATGCGGTGTGGGTGTGCAGTTCTGCGCAGAGATATTTGAGGGGAAGCGAATTATCCCTGCTTTGGATACCATGTTTTATGGAGCTACAGAGCAGCAGGGTATCTGGTCAGAGCGCTGTGCCGGGTGCGGAAACTGTGTGCTTGACAGGTTCGGGGGTATCTGCCCGATATCCAGATGTTCAAAGGGCCTTCTTAACGGTCCCTGCGGCGGATCCCAGGACGGCAAATGTGAAATTGACCCTGAAAATATCGACTGCGGATGGCAGTTAATTTATGACCGAATGAAAAGTATGGGGATTCTTGAACGTCTTGAAGAGAATGAGCCGATCAGGGATTGGAGTACAGGAAGAGACGGTGGTCCAGGGAAAATAATAAGGGAAGATATGATTTTATGATGGAGCTTAAAGCAGGAACCAATTTAGAAAATATTTTAAACAGCGGGCATTTTGCTTTAACTGCAGAGCTGGGTCCCCCGAAAAGCGCAGATGTGGAGGTCCTCAAAACCAAGACCGGTTATCTGAAAGGGGTTGTTGATGCTGTTAATATTACAGACAATCAGACTGCCATTGTTCGTATGTCTTCAATTGCTGCCGGTGCTTTGGTTCTAAACCAGGGGCTGGAACCTGTAATACAAATTACATGCCGCGACAGAAACCGGATTGCTATTCAGAGTGATGTTCTTGGCGCCTATGCCCTGGGTTTAAAAAATATCCTCTGCCTGACAGGAGATCATCAGAGCTTCGGCAATCACAGCACATGTAAAAATGTGTTTGATATAGACTCCATCCAGCTTATTCAGGCTTTAAAAAAGATGAGAGATGAAAAAGAATTTATCAGCGGCGATCCAATAAAAAACAGCAAGAAAGCACCTGTTGTAGAACCCAGAATTTTTATAGGCGGAGCAGCTAACCCCTTTGGGGACCCCTTTGATTTTCGTGTTATCCGTCTGGCAAAGAAGGTTGCTGCAGGAGCTGATTTTATTCAAACCCAGTGTATCTATGACATGGATAGGTTTGAAAGATGGATGGAACAGGTTCGGGACCGGGGACTTCATAAAAAGGTCAAAATTTTAGCAGGGCTTACCCCTTTAAAATCAGCCCGGATGGCTGAGTATATGCGCGATAGCGTGGCAGGAATTACTGTTCCCGACTATTACATTGAACGTCTGAAAAAGGCGGAAGATCCTGCTGCAGAAGGGAGGAAAATCTGTGTGGAACAAATCCTAAAACTAAAGGAAATCGAAGGAGTTGCAGGAGTGCATCTTATGGCAATTGAATGGGAGAGACATGTTCGGGGGATTGTAGAGGCAGCCGGTCTGTTGCCAAGGCCAAAAGGCAGTACAGGGAGGTAAATATGGAAAAGACCGTAATTGGGGATAAACTGAATCCTGATTTTAAATATGAAGTAGCAGCTTTACCCGGAGGGGAAAATATTAAAAAATGTTTTGCCTGTGGTACATGTACAGCAGGATGTCCTGTATTTCATGTTGAGAATCAGTTCAACCCCCGAAAGATTATCCGCATGATCCTGCTTGGTATGCGTGAACAGGTTTTAAGTTCCAAAGCAATCTGGTTCTGTATTCAGTGTTATACATGCACTGCAAACTGCCCCCAGGATGTGGATTTTTCGGATATTATGTTTGCCTTGCAGAACCTGTCTGTAAAAGAGGAGTTTGCTCCTCCTGATCTGCGGGGGAAAATTGAAAAAATCAGTACCATGACTCATGAATACAGGCGGGACTGTCTGAACGTTTTAATGCATCAGGGGGATACTGTTGTCAGCCAGATCCGTAAGAATGTGGAGAAAACCCTGAAGTATGTGGAGGAAAGCAGGTAAGATTATGCCTAAGCAGAAGCAGGAAAGGATAAAAAACAGGCAGACCGGATCTGTAATGGTAGTAGGAGCCGGTATTTCCGGTATCCAGGCTTCTATCGATTTAGCAGATTCAGGTTATAAGGTCTATCTGATAGAGAAAGCCCCCTCAATCGGAGGCGGCATGACCCAGCTTGATAAAACCTTTCCAACAAACGACTGCTCCATGTGTATTGTATCACCCAAACTCGTTGAAGCAAGCAGACACATAAATATCGAGCTTCTTACCTATTCCGAAGTGGAAGAAATTACAGGAGAAGCCGGCAACTTTAATATAAAAGTACGTAAAAAGGCCAGGTCTGTTAATCCTGATAAGTGTACCGGATGCGGAGTCTGCATGAACGCATGTCCGGTTCAGCAGATAATACACATCCCCCAGCAGTTCGAAGAAAAACCATCCAGGGAAATTAAAGTGGCTGATGCAATAATCGACAGGTATGGTGGGGAACGCAGGAATATGATCCAAATTCTGCAGGAAGCCAACAATGCTTTTAATTATCTGCCTGAAGCAGTGCTCAGAAGAATAAGTGTGCGCCTTCGGATTCCTTTTGCAGAAGTATACGGCACTGCGAGCTTTTTCAAATCCTTCAGCCTTAAACCCAGGGGCAAGCATATTATCCGGGTGTGCATGGGTACAGCCTGTCACATCAGAGGCGCTCAGAG
Source organism: uncultured bacterium (assembly GCA_965371875.1). Taxonomy (GTDB): domain Bacteria; phylum Spirochaetota; class Spirochaetia; order B11-G9; family B11-G9; genus JAJRQE01. Next base: position 168 of record CBDVAD010000149.1, on the reverse strand, counting down.
GCTGTTTAACGAATTTCAGCGAAAGCTCAATATAACTTCCGGTCAGACAACAGAAGATCGGATGTTTACCCTGGAAAGGGTCAACTGTCTGGGAGCCTGCGCCCTGGGACCAATTGTTGATATTGATGGAAATTTCCATAGCCAGATCTCCCCGGCTGGAGTATCGAA
>CBDVAD010000148.1:0-8088 GCA_965371875.1 uncultured bacterium | reverse complement strand
TCCCCAAATATATCTCTCAACTTTAGGATTAAATATCCGCTGTGCAGTTTTATAAAGTTTTCCTTTTTTATCTAACCATTCTTTTGATATGCAAGAGGCTAAAATTAACTTTTCTACTCTTTCGGGATAATTGCCGGCTAATTCGATAGTAGTTAACCCTCCTGCAGAAATACCATACAAAATCACTTTTTCTATTCTTAGATAATCCAACAAAGAAATTATCAAGTCAGCATGTTGTTTCGGAGTTTTATTGTTATTTAAGGGTGTATTGCTATACCCGGGACGAGAAGGAGTAATCAACTGAAACTTTTTTAAGTCAAATCCTTTATGCCAAAGTGTTACATTACAATTAGTATGCCCACCATGTATAAATAAAACAGGTTTTCCATTTCCAGTCGTGGAGTATTCTATTTTCCCAAGTTCTGTCTTAATAATTTTAATTTCCATTTTTCAATCCTTTATGTTTACACACAACGTCCCTCAAAATAACCGAAGTTGCCTGATTTCTAAGTATTGGGGTAGAGTGACTTGTGCTGAGCTTGTCTAAGTAAACGGAACCAGGTAATTCGCTATTAGAAGAAGTTGTTTTGCCGTCTCTTTCATAATTTCAGTAACCGATACAGGTTTTCTCCTAATATTAAATCTTTTTCTTCGGAAGATATATCGAGAGCCTTCACTCTCTCTATATTACGTTTAAGGGTATTTTTTCCATAAGGAGTATCAGAACCAAGTAAGATATTCTTTATATCAATATTTTTAATTGTTATATTCCATCTTCTTTTTGAAGTTAGCTGGAAGGACGATAGATCAAAATACAAATTGGCATCTTTTAAGTCTTCCTTAACAAATTTGTTAATGTTAAAAATATGAGCTATTATCAATTTTAATCGAGGGTGCTTCTTTTTATATTCAATTATTTTATCAACATCTTTATTTGAATAAAGGTGAATAAACAAGGGGAGATCATTTTTTTCGGCCCATCCGGCAACATTAAAGAAATAAGATGAATTTATAGAGAAACGTTCCCAACATTGATGCATTTTAACCCCTTTAAACTTCCACTCTGAAAGTTTTGAATTTAAATACTTTATTGGATCTGATTCTTGTTGAGTAATCCAAAGATATTGCAATACTCTGCCTTCTGTTTCTTTTGACAAAGAGTAAACATGTTCATTCCCTTTATGAATATGTTTGATGTTACCTGTTATTGAAATTACAACCTTTATAAGATAGTTCATAAATTGAACAATATTGGGAAATATTTTGGCGAAATAAGGTATTGAGTAATTTTTAGTGCTATCTAATTCGCCAGGTACCAGTACCACCTTATCTACCCCAGCTTCATTAAGCTTTTCCAGTATTCCTTCAGATGTGAGAAAATCACCACAAGCATGTGCATGGCCATCGATTATCATTTTAATTACTCCTAAGGTTGCATTGGCGAGCAGGGACGAAGTCCCGACCAGGCAAGCTTGCTTCCGACCAGCCTTATTTCTTCATTCAATATATCACAACAATCCTCAACCTGGAGCATAAATTATTACAAACGATAATTTAATACTAAACCACCGTTTGTACTGTTTTTAAAATTACTTTTTCCTCAGTTCAAAATTGAGAAAACTTAAGGTTTCACCATCATCACTTGTTTTCGCCTGTATGACTCCTCCCAGACCCCGGCCTATACCCATGAGCTTAGCATTTGTAGAATCAATCGTTTGCAGGGGGAATTTTGACCACTCACCGCTGCTCTTAAGGAAAATACAGAAAAATCCACTTCTCTTATCCAGTCCAATTTTGAAATCAGTATAATGGGGATTGGCTTCAGTCTGAGTAGCTTCATATCTTCCGGATCGAGCAAGCCAGACAGGATCTATTGCCAAAGGTTCGATCCTTACAGATGGACTTACCAGAATACCCTGAAGTCTAAGATTAATAGCCGGAACACCATTTATATCTTCCAGACTTATTGATAACTCGTCAAAGACAGGCAATTTGAGAGGTATTATACCAAATAGCTTAATACCAAGGGTCAGGGTATTATCAGCATGGTAGTACACATCAAACCATTTATTAAAGGTAAATATTTTTAATTTATTACCGGATAACTTTATTTCAGAAAGACCAATGGGAGACGCATAATATCCTGGAAGATTTGCTTTAATACTTGCAGGCATATCAACAACAGGGCTTCCCTCTTCGGCCTTGGGGATGGGCTTCTGTTCTTTTATTTTTACGAAAGATCTAACGGTTTCAGATATTATATCAGTAAGGCTAAATGAACCAACACCTTCTACAGAATTAACCATTATGAAGATTGATAAATCTCGATCCGGGAGAATAAGGGCCATAGCATGGTACGGGGGGAAATCTCCTCCGTGGCCGACAATATATGCACCAGGCAGGTTTTTGAGATTAACAATCCACCAGGTAAGACCAATTTTGAAATCCAAATCGTTAGTAACACCCTCGTTTGAAGGTTTAAACATCTCTTCTATTGTCTTGGAGTGAAGCAGACCACTTCCGGAATTATACGAAGCGAGCATACTTTGCAGGAAAGCTCCCATATCTCTGGCACTGGAGTTAAGACTACCTGCTGGCATGTCACGAATATATGGCACCTTTTCAGGTTTTCCAGCTAAATATCCCATAGCCATTCTATCTTCCGGAACATCATCCAGAATAAAAGTTGAATCATCCATACCTATAGGATCGAACACCAGTTCCTTCACAGCCTGTTGAAAACTTCCTCCCTGGGCTCTTTCCACAATAATGCCTAGAAGGGAATATCCAAGGTTGCAGTAGGAGAAAATTTCATAAGGCTTACGAACAATCCCGGTCCGGTTCACTGCTTCTATAGCTCTGCGATAAGTGTAAGAATAGTCTTCCGGTGTTTCATTGCCTAAGAAAAAATCCTTAAAAGCATCCGACTCCAAACCTGACTCATGATTCAAAAGCATTCGAACGGTTATGGACTTGTTAGACAAGTTTGTACCCCTGGGGTTAAATTCCGGTATATATGTGGATACTGGTGCATCAAGATCAATTGTTTTATTTTCTACGAGACGCATAATTGCAGTCGCAGTAATTAATTTTGAGACGGATCCTATATTAGATATAGTTATATCTGTAAAGAGTTCATTATTTTTCTTGTTGGCTACACCAAAACCTTCTGACCACAATAGGCCCGTAGAGTCCGCAACAGCTATAGAGAGTCCTGTTATTTTTTTGGTCTTCATTTCTGAATCTATAGTTTCTATAAGATGAGCCATTATATCCGGCTGATTGCCAATATCTGTATTTTTGATATTCCGGTCTATACCAGCACATCCGGATATTATCAGGGAAATAAAAAATACTACACAAATGGCTGATAATATTAAAGAGAAGTGGATTAATATTCGATTCATAGCTTCCCCCCACTGGTATCTGTTGATTGAATAAATTCGGACCAGGAATGTTGTTCTTTTAAAGAATAAGATTTAAATCTTATAGCAAAAGAGAGGTTAATATAACTTTTTGAAAAATCCCAGGCCCTGGTTTGCAAATTATAGGGTCTTATAATTGGTGCAATTGTTATAGCACCATCAATATCTGACAAAGCAGGGAAACCCAGGGATAATCCAAAATGGAGTGCTGGAGCTTCTGCCTGGTAAGTCATGGTTTCCTGACTAATACGTCCACCGGTTATTATAAGATCCAAAAACACGTCAACATCTATTGCTGTATTATCTAAAATCTTGTTGTATCCTATAAGCAGCCCTGTTTCGAAGAAAGTCTCTTTTGTGCTTATAAAACTACCAAACATAGAACCAAAGCCGTAATAAAATGGTCCGTTACCAGTGAAGGATGCTGATTTTATAAATACTCCATAACCATGGCTATCATCCCCATTACTTACAATCCCTACATTCAGTGCCATAATCCTTCTGTCTGGATTAAGGGCTGTTCTTTCAGCCTCTTCTGCAATTACTGTAAAAGAAACAACAGCAATTATCATCAATGCAATAAATCTTTTCATTTGAAACTCCTTGTGTTGTGATACAGTGAATTTAACACCTCTAAGAAGTTCAAAAAATAGGGAATCGTACTCAAATATATAGGGAATTGTCCTCAAATATATAGGGAAATGTACCCAGAGGATTCAAATTGTCTCATTTTAGAAGGACAAGTAGCTCATATCTGCTGGTAATATTAAGTTTTCGATAGATATTATAGATATGATTTCCAACAGTCTTTGGAGATATATTTAATTCGGTGGCAATCTGTTTATTTCCCAACCCTCTGGCCATAAGAGGGATGATATCAATTTCACGAACTGACAATCCCGACTGTTCTGCCAGGTTCTGTAAAACAGCATCCAGAGAAGCTTTATTGCCACCTGGAAATAGAACACTTTTTTGATTACCCCGGCCTGCAAATGATATCATTACACGTATTCCAAAGAAAAGAGTTGCCAGTGATAAAACAAAATATAAAAATGGTGAAAAAATAACAGGTACTGGAACAGTATCAATAGATTGAACACCCGAAAAATAGAACTGATCATAAACAATAATTGGTAAAAAAACTGCAACAATAACTACCATAGTAAGAATATACCTGCGGATTGTAAGATTTATAATAGCTCTGCGTCTGACGATTATGATTCCAATTGAATAGCTAATAAATAAAATTTGTATAACTGCTACAAAAGGAAATAATGGTCCTAATATAATTGTTTGAGTTTCCCGTGAATATTGCATCATTAGAGGTGTCCAATATACAATCAACTCGATAACTGCAATTATCATAATACTTAAATCTATCCAACGTTTTCCAGGAGGTTTTGTCACTTCATTAACCGAAAGGGGAAGTGCTGTATGCATAAGTATCGAAAAGGGAATATTGAAAGATATTAAGGCAAAAACACTGTAAGAAAGTTCTATTGAGATATTTATACCAAAGTAATACATCACAAGATTCACCAGTATATTGACTGTAAAGCAGCTGTATGAAATTAAATAGTAGATCAATCCTCTATTTTTAAAACGTGAGACTAATACAGATAATACAGTTATAGCTGCTATACCTGGTAAAATGCTTATAATAAAATACAAGGGTAGAAGATGCTGCATGTTCCTCCATTAATTCATCTATGGTACTGATTAAAGATTTTACCAATGTATACTGTCAAATCTTATATGAATCATAACCTCAATCAATGGTTTTAACAACAATTTGTTTTAAAGACCGATATATGCAAAGGGTGATAATAATTCAAGTAGACTAAGTCATTAAAAATTTTGTGATATAGTAGTGGTAAGACCAGGAAGGATTATACGGGAACAGAGAAAATGAAACATAAACCGGGAAATAAAATCTATTTGGATACTGATGCCCTTTCACTTAAAAAAGGAAGGCGGGTTGGACAACCAGGGCATGATATTGCAAAAGAATATCTGCTTGACCGAATGGATGAAATCAGTCTGGAGCCTTTCCATGGTAACAGCTTTGAACTTTACTATGAAATGGACACCGAATTTTCCGATTACCACTCATTTTGTAATCTGATAGGGGTAGTTCCGGGTACCAATCCTGAAGGTATCCAACCTGTTCTGGTTGGAGCTCATTACGACAGTGTAATTGATGCACCCTGTTCAGATGATAATGCAACTGCAGTAGCAGTAACTCTGGCAGCTGCAGAATACTTTATGGAGTACCGGGAAAAACGGGATGTTATTATTGCCCTGTTCGATGCAGAAGAGCCTCCATGGTTCTGTGGTCCCGCAATGGGTTCAACCAGGTTCTATGAGGACCACTGTAATGGATTAAATTTTGAAGCAGTAATCATTCTTGACCTTATTGGTCACAACGTGGAAATCCCGGGTCTCCCTTTTTCAGAAAAACTTCCCGGAATCAGAAACCTGATATTTGCCCTGGGGAGTGAGAGTAGACGGACAGTAGCATTCTCACTTGAAAGAGCTGCAAAAAAAATAAATGTTTTAAATATCTTTCCAACACTCAATTCATATATTGGAGATAAATCTGATCACCATGCCTTTCGTCTGGGAGGAGAGCCCTATCTATTTCTCTCCTGTGCTCAGGGGAAATACTACCATCATCCGGAAGACAACATGGAGTGGATCAATTTTCGAAAAGTCCGGTATGTATATAAACTGGTTATTGAAATTGTTAAATCCTTCAATTTTCTTCCTGAAGAATCAAATTCAGTAGAGAAAGACCACAATCAGGCAGAATTCGAAATACGGATGATAAAGCGTGCTCTTCGCTGGGTGTATCCGCTTTTTATAAGGTATTTGAAAATAAAACACTTAAGAAGCCGTGAGGATATAAACCGGCTGGCAGGGGCATTAACTCCCTCATTTATGGATGGAGTTATTTCTATGGATAGCGACTGAACTTTTAAAAACTAAATAATTCAGAGAATCCTGAACCTTATGACATGCTACGTGATCTAATAAACCTGTTCTATCTGGTAGTACGAATTATAGGAATGGGATCACATAATGGACATACTTTTCATAAAATTCCTTAAGGTGCAATTCGAAAAAATATTTTATTTAATATTAGCTATTGATTTCTCTTTTCCGGATTCACTACAATATATGTTAGGAGTAGAAATGGCTCTAATACTTATAGCAGATGATTCCTGGATTGCCAGGATAAGTCTTAATAAAACACTGAAACCACTCTCTGCAACGTTGCTTGAGGCTGAAGATGGTGCTATGGCCATGGAAATGATTCGAACAGAAAAACCTGACCTTATACTTCTCGATCTTCTAATGCCGGAGTTGGATGGAACAGATATTCTAAGGCTTATGAAAGAAGAATCCATAGATATTCCTGTAATTGTATTCTCTGCGGATATCCATGAAGAAACAGAAAAAGAGGTTAAGGCCCTGGGAGCGCTTGCGTTTATTCATAAACCTGCAGACCCCTCTCTACTGTTGGATACAATAAAAAAAATAACAGGGATAAATATCTTATGAAAAGCCTTGCCGGCAAGATTACATTATTATTTTCCATACTGGTTGTATTCTCTATTATTGTTGTTGCCGCAACATCTATATGCAATGCTTCTTCTGCACTGCAGCAAAGTGCTTTTATGAAAATTGAAGCAGTCCATGCTATAAAAAAAGAGCAAGTACTTAATTATTTTATCGAAAAATTACGTGATGTAGAAATGCAGAGTAACAGTAAAAATACAAGAGATACAATCAATGATCTATTGATATATTATAATGAGATGGGTATTGGGGCTTCTGAAGTTTTTGATATGAGCAGTTCAAAACCCGGAATAAGCAAATCATATTATAATATATCCGGTAATGCTGATATATACCTTTCAAAATATGCCGAGGTTTATGGATATGACGATATTCTAATACTTTCCAGGGATCATGGTTATGTAATGTATACTCTCAGAAATGGAAATGAACTTGGCTCAAACTTAAGTACAGGCAAATACAACACGACTCATCTGGCAGGACTTTGGGAAAAAGTAAAAAAAACAAATAAACCTGTAATAACAGATATGACCGAATATTCACCATTAAATAATGCACCTGTTTTATTTATAGGAGGTCCAATAATCAGGGATGGAGAACAATTAGGAGTTATTGTTCTTCGTATTTCTCCTGAAAGAATCAACCAAATCATGCATGAGAGGAAAGGCCTGGGAGAAACAGGTGAAACATATCTTGTTGGTGATGATATGTTAATGCGATCCGACTCCCGTTTCCAGGAAAAGTCTACTGTTTTAAAAATGGCTGTAAATACAGTTGCCGGTCATTCAGCAAAAGATGAGGCCGTAGGTTCCGAAATTATAAAGGATTATCGAGGGAAAAATGTTTTAAGTATTTATTCCTTTTGTTGATTTAATGAATACTTTGATACAGATTTTGAGTGGTCAATTATTGCAGAAATTGATGAAGCAGAAATAAACAAACCCATAAAGGACCTTTCTCTCAGAATATTGATAGCTGCTTTGATTGTACTTTCGACAGCCATAATTTTGGCTGTAGTATTTAGCAAGTCCCTGTCAAAGCCCTTAATATCTATGACAAAAACAGCAAACAGAATTGCAAA
>CBDVAD010000147.1:0-8096 GCA_965371875.1 uncultured bacterium | reverse complement strand
GGAGGATGGGCAAAATATATTGGAGATTATGAGTTTAAAGATCTTCAGCATGGTCGTTTTCTCCGTTCAGAACGCGCAAGAGCAAAGATCATAGAGATAAAGAAGCCGGATTTCCCGGAAGGTTACTACTATATAGATGCCTCGGACATCCCTTCAGCTGGTAGGAATCAAATCCAGATGATTAAGGATGACTGGAGAGTATTTGCAGTAGATGATGTAAAGTATATTGGTGAAACTATTGCTCTTATCCTTGGTCCTGATAAACAAAAAGTTCTGGATCTTCTTAATCAAATTAAAGTGATCTATGAGGATCTTGAACCCGCTTTTACTTTTGAAGATGCTCTTTCATGTAAGGGGGGAGCAGTACATGGTGATAATAATATTTTTGCAGAATATCTGTTAAATATTGGTAATGTGGATGATACATTTAAAGATGCAGTGAAAATAGTGGAAGGAGAATATGAGACAGGTTTTCAGGAACATCTATATATGGAAACACAGGGTCTTGTAGGTACATGGGAAGATGAGAAAATTACCATCTATGCTTCAGCGCAATGCCCTTTTTATATTCGTAAATCTACTGCCGGAACCCTGGGTATTCCTGTTGAAGATATCCGTGTCAGACAGGTAACAACTGGAGGTGCTTTCGGAGGTAAGGAACATTTTCCTGATGTTATTGCTACTCCACTGGCGGTTGCTGTAAACAAGATAAAGAAACCTGTGTCAATGATCTATGACAGAATTGAGGATATAAGTTTTACCTGTAAACGTCATCCCAGTAAAATCAAAATAAAAACAGGTCTGGATAAAGATAACAATATCATTGCTATGGAAATTGATACACTTGTAAATGGCGGGGCCTATGAATCTGCCACAATGATAGTTCTCCAGAGGGCTATTATACATGGAATAGGTGTCTATAACATTCCCAATGCCAGAATTTTAGGAAGAGCTGTAGCAACGAACACATTCCCTTCCGATGCATACAGAGGTTTTGGTGCACCCCAGGGTTTATTCGCCATTGAGATGCATATGACGCACATTGCAGAAGAATTGGGAATATCTTCAGTTGATTTTAAGCGTAAACATTTTATAAAAACCAATGACATAACAATTACTAATGCAAAAATGCATGACGATGTAAAACTCGAAGAGATGTTTGCAAAGATAGATGAGATGTCAGACTATTCTGCTAAAGTAAAGAAGTATGCGAATGATCCTGTTAAAGGAATTGGTATCGCCTTTGTTAATCATGGCGGCGGTTTTACCGGAAACGGTGAACAGGCTATCATTAAAGGTGTTGTAAAAATGGAACGCCTGGAAAATAATAAAGTCGGCCTTTATGTATCGGTTGTTGAAATGGGTCAGGGGCTCCAGACCACTCTGCGTAAAATAGCCGCACAGGAACTCGGGCTGGATTATTCTGATATAGTTTATGATAATCCGGATACCGATGAAGTACCCGATTCCGGCCCTACCTGTGCATCCAGGTCAATTATGGTTGTAGGCTTTCTTGTTCAGGAATGTGCCAAAAAGCTGAAAGCAAAATGGGATGATGGTGTTGGTACGGTCGCTGATCAGGTATATACACATCCTGATGAATTTGTGTGGGAACAGGAAACTCTTCAGGGGGACGCCTATCCGTCTTATGGATGGGGGATTAATGTTATAGAGGTTGAATTAGATCCTGTAACCTATGAAGTTAAAACCGATGGTGTTTGGGCTGTCTGGGATATTGGTGTCGCAATTGATGAAACTATCATGCAGGGACAGTCTGCCGGAGGAATAATTCAGGCTCTGGGTTATGCATCTATTGAAAAATGTGAGTTGAAAGATGGTGCTTTTATGCAGCATACCATGGCAGATTACACTATCCCGACTTCACTTGATTTCCCGAAAGTTCATACTGTGTTTATTGATAACCCATACAAGTACGGCCCTTCCGGAGCGAAAGGTGCTGGAGAACTTGTCTTTGATGCAGCACCGCCTGCATACGCAGAAGCTGTTCAGAATGCAATTGGAAAAAAAATCTATGATTTACCTGTAACACCGGAACTGATTATGGAGGCTCTGAACTAATGAAAGAGATAAAATTTATTCTAAACGGAAAAGAAGTTTCTGTAGAGGCTGATCCGCTGAAAAGACTTCTGGATGTTCTTCGAGTTGATCACAGGATGACTGGAGTTAAAGAAGGTTGTGGAGAGGGTGAGTGCGGTGCATGTTCAGTACTTATGAACGGTGTACTTGTAAATTCCTGTATGATACCTCTGGGAGCAGCAGAAGACTCTGAAATAGTTACCCCAGAAGGTATTAGAGAAACAGAAAAAGGTAAGCTTATAATTGATGCTTTTAGTGATGCAGGAGCAGTACAGTGCGGTTTTTGTACTCCTGGAATGATGATGGCAACAGAGGCTCTTCTTACTATAAATAAAAGCCCGGGTGAAGGAGAAATTAGAGAGGCCCTCTCAGGCAATTTATGCAGATGTACAGGTTATGACCTTATTGTAAAGGGCGTTCAGATTGCTTCAGAAAGGGGGAAGGACTTATGGTAGATTCCTACAGACCCAAAAATTTAAAAGATGCTTTAGGTATTAGAGCAGAATATGGTGCAACACCCCTGGCTGGTGGTACAGATCTGATGGTTCGTTATCAGAGCTGGACAGGCACACTTCCTCTTTTTAAAAACAGCATTATGTTTGTTGGTCATTTGGAAGAGATGAACTATGTTAAAAAAGAAGCCAAAGATAATACCGGCACTCTTGTTATAGGTGGTACTGCGACTCTTACCTCAGTCGTAAATCATCCTGATACACCAGTAGTTCTAAAAGAGGCTGTTCTATCAATTGCAGCACCAGCCTTGCGAAATAATGCTACTTTAACTGGTAATATTTGTAATGCATCTCCGGCAGGTGATTCAATATGCGCACTCTATGCTCTGGATGCTGTTATTGTTTTGGAAAAAAGCGGCAGTAGCAGGGAAGTACCGATAATAGAATTTATTACCGGACCGGGTAAGAATGTTCTTGCTGACGATGAGCTTGTGACAGCAATTAAGGTTCCTCTGAAAGCATCCAGTGTAAATAATTTTACTAAAGTTGGAACAAGAAGAGCAAACGCACTTTCAAAACTATCTTTTACAGGAGTAGCTGACTATAAAAATGGCAGAATTGACAGCATTGCCTTAACTTTTGGAGCAGTTGGACCTACAGTTGTCCGTTCAGTTGAACTGGAGAAAAAACTTACAGGTCTTTCAGGTTCGGAAATAAATGCTAAAATTCCCTCTATTTTAGATGATTACAGTACCGTTATTGTTCCCATCGATGATCAGCGATCAACTGCAGTATACAGAAAGAAGGTAGCACTTAATCTTCTTGAAAAATACCTTAAGGAGTTAAGCAGTCATGAGTAGAATACTATTAAAAAATTGCTACTACATACTAAAATCGGTACACGAAGAAGGACTTCGGGGATACGATTTATTAATTGAAGACAACAGAGTTGCAAGGATAGATAAAAATATCGACTTTGCCCGATCTGGAAATGACAGGGTTATTGACTGTTCAACCCATGTTGTTGTTCCCGGTTTTGTAAATACCCATCATCATTTCTATCAGACTTTGACCCGTAACCTTCCGGCAGTCCAGGATGCAAAACTCTTTGACTGGCTTGTTTATCTATACGAGATCTGGAAAAATCTTGATGCAGATGCAATTTATTATTCATCCCAGCTGGCTATGGGTGAGCTCTTGAAAACCGGATGTACAACTGCAACAGATCATCATTATGTTTATCCCCGAAATATTTCGGAAGACATAATGGGCCTCCAGTTTAAGGCTGCAGACGATGTAGGTATGCGTTTTTCACCAACCAGGGGTTCCATGTCATTGAGTAAGAAAGATGGTGGTCTGCCTCCTGATTCAGTTGTTCAGACAGATGATGAAATTCTCGAAGATAGTGAACGGGTAATCAACCAGTACCACGATAATTCTGAATTATCTATGAGAAAAATAGCTCTGGCTCCATGCAGCCCATTTAGTGTAACTGAAGATTTAATGAAAGAATCTGTAAAACTTGCCCGGAAACACGGAGTTAAACTTCATACCCACCTGGCAGAAACAAAAGATGAAAACGACTTTTGTGTAGAGATGTATGGAAGAAGGCCATTAAAACTGATGGAAGACACAGGGTTTATTGGTGAGGATGTCTGGTATGCCCATGGTATCCATTTTAATGATGATGAATTAAAGTTATTAAGTGAAACAAAATCACATATATCTCATTGTCCTTCATCCAATATGCGCCTGGGATCAGGAATCTGCCGTGTTACTGAAATGATTCCAACTGATATAAATGTTGGTCTTGGAGTTGACGGATCAGCATCCAATGATACTTCAGATATGCTGGGTGAGATGAGGAATGCTCTTCTGCTGCAAAGGGTCCACTATGGATCAGGAGCGGTAAAAACAAGAGATATCTTTAAACTGGCAACGGAAAATGGAGCAAAGCTCCTTAACTTTGAAAAGGTTGGGCAGCTTCAGGAAGGATGGGCAGCGGATATGGCTATATTCAATATTAATAAGATGGAGTATGCAGGATCACTCTCTGATCCACTGGCAGCCCTTATTTTTTCAGGATATAATCATGGTACAGATTACACTATTGTCAACGGAAGGATTGCTGTTGAGAATGGCAGGCTCACAGGTATTGATGAGCAAAAATTAACTGACAAGGCAAATATGATCTCCGAAAGGATGATCAGGGAGGCTTAAGTGATAAAAGAAGTTTTTAAGCCCGCTTCTCTGGAAGAAGCGGTAAAATTAAAAAGTAATGATGTGTACTATCTTAGTGGTGGTACTCATATTAACTGGACTCCAGTTACTGAGTTGCGTAAAGCAGAAGGGAAACCCGAAATTGAGAAGGTTATTCTTCTTCAGGGACTTCTGTCGACAAAGATAAAAAAAGAAGGCTCAGCACTTTCTGTAGGTGCAGGTGTTACTCTTCAGGAACTTATTGATGATTCTTTAATACCCGATGCCCTTAAGAAGGCCTCTAAGTATATAGCCTCCAGAAACATCAGAAACATGGCAACTATTGGAGGTAATGTAGCAGCAAACAGAGCCGATTCCTATGTTATTCCATGTTTGATTGCTTTAAAAGCAGATGTTGAAACTGCTGATGAAGGAATAATGTGTGTAGAAAAGTATGTAAGAGAAGAAAAGATTAGCCTTATAAAACGAATAATTCTTCCACCTTTGGATGGTGTATGTGTTGTTGATGCTGTCTATAAATCTTCCGGATCATACCCTTCAGTAACAACTGCAGTTATGGTTTCCAAACGGGAAGTTGTTATAGCCGTGGGTTGTGTTTCCAAGCATGTTGTACGACTGAAAAAATTGGAACAGAGTGTCCTGAATGGCAGTCTGAAAGGTTCTACTCTGGCATCAGCTGTTGAGCAGGAAGTTAATCCTGTTAGTGATCTTCTTGGATCAGCAAAATATAAAAAATATTTAAGCGGAACAATGGTGGCTCACTCCATAGAACTATCCCGTATAGAACTCTCAGGGAAGGGGGCATAATAATGAAACTTAATTTTGTATTAAACGGAACACCCAAACAGGTATATACAGAACCTGGCGAAAATCTTCGTGAACTATTATTTAGGTCAGGTGTCAATTCTGTAAGAAACAGTGATGATGGTTTTTCTTTTGCAGGTTCAGACTCAATACTGCTGGATGGAAAAATTGTAACTTCATCTCTTATTATTGCAGCTCAGGTAGAAGGTTCTGATATTAAAACTGTAGAGAGCCTTTCTGATCATGGTATGCTTTCTCCTGTTCAGTCTGCAATGGTTGATGCAGGAATAGTTCAGTCTGCATACAATATCCCTGCAGCAGCATTGATCTTATCAGATCTTCTTGACAGAATCCCAAATCCTTCAAAAGAGGATATAAAGGATGCGATGTCTGCTGTTTTTATAAGAGACAGTGGTTATGAGCAGTTTTACACTGCTGTTGCTCTGGCGCAGAAAAGAAAAAATGATCCTGAGTATAAAAATTCAGTTCCTCCGGAATTCAGGGATGATCTTAAATTTGTAGGAAAGGTAAAGCGAAAAGTAGATGGTGCAAAGCTGGTAAGAGGAGAAAGAGTATTTGTTGAGGACAGAAGGGAAGAAGGTTCCGCTGTTTTGAAGATGCTTAGAAGTCCTCATGCCAGCGCCTATATAAAAAGTATAGATATAGCTGAAGCTGAAAAGGTTCCCGGGGTAGTAACTATTCTTACCCATAAAAATACTCCTGATACATGGTATACCCAGGCTGGACAGGGATTCCCTGAACCGTCTCCCTATGACAGAAGACTCTTTGGTGAAAAAGTTAATCATGTAGGAGACAGAGTTGCTGCTGTCGTGGCAGACAGTTATGAAATTGCAGAACTGGCTTTATCAAAAATCAAAGTTGAGTATGAAGTACTTAAACATGTAATGACTATTGATGAATCTTCTGCTCCAGGAGCTCCTCTAATACATGACGGTGAGATTATCTATGAAGCTGGCGCACCCGATGATCTGACGGCTATTAATAAAAGCTTTGATCCAAGAGATGGAAAGATAATATATCAGTTTCCAATCGGTGGTGATCCCCGGAAGAATATTGCAGCCAGTGTTTCTGATGGAATAGGTGATATCGATGCGGGTTTTGCAGAAGCGGATGTAATTATCGAAAGGGAATATCAGCCGGAAAGTCATATTCAGTGTACTCCTCTGGAGATGCATGTTGTTTATACAAAGATGGATGGTGACAGGCTTATAATGCACTGTTCAACTCAGGTTCCTTTTCACGTGCGAAGAATTACAGCCTCTGTACTCGGGATAAGTGAAAACAAAATACGTGTAATTAAAGAACGTGTTGGGGGTGGATACGGATCCAAGCAGGACATTCTCCTTGAAGAGGTTTGTGCCTATGCTACATACTCAACCGGAAGAAGTATCTTCCATCAGTACTCAAGAAAAGAGGAATTCGAGTCCTGCAGTACCAGAAAGCCTATGAAAATAAAGGTAAAACTTGGTGCAAAAAAGAACGGAAAACTTACAGCAGTCTATATGGATCTTAAGGCAAATGCCGGACCTTACGGTGCTCATGCCCTTACAGTTCCTATGAATGCCTGTTCAAAGTCTTTACCTCTGTTTCTATGTGATAATTTCAAGTTTGATGTAGTTGTTTATTATTCAAATGCATCTCCTACAGGTGCTTATCAGGGGTATGGTGCTCCAAAAGGGTCATATGCCATGCAGATGGCTGCAGCAGAGATGTCTGAAGAACTTGGTATGGACCCAAAGGAATTTCTTGAACTGAACAGGGTTCATGAGGGGTCAATGCTTGAGATCCTGAAATGTCTTGGTGAAGGACGTGAAGGTGTTGCCGCTCCTGCAGTAAGCTGCGGTCTTGGTCCTGCTCTTAAAGAGGGTACTGAGATGATCGAGTGGGGTAAAAAAGAAGTTTCGGAAGATCCTGATGTAAAGATTGGAAAGGGTGTTGTTATTATACAACAGGGCTCCGGACTTCCAGGGCTGGATCAGTCAAATGCTACAATTAAGATGCTTGGTGACGGAACCTTTATGCTGTTTTCCGGTGGCGCAGACCTTGGTACCGGGCTTGATACAGTAAGTGTTAAAATGGCTTCAGAGGTCCTTCAGACAGACATGACTAATGTTTCCATATTATCCGGGGATACCGATAATACTCCATTTGATACTGGTGCTTATGCCTCCAGTGGTACATATTTCTCCGGAAGTGCGTCCCTATTGGCAGCTCAGGATATGGAAAAAGAGATATTAAAAGCAGCGTCCAAAATAATGGAAGAACCTGTTGCCGATCTTAAGATAGAGTATCCGGGGAAAGTTGTTGGTAAGAAAGATGAACTTACTTATGCAAAACTGGCATGGCATACCCAGGCTGGAGAGGGTCAGGGACAGCTAATAGGTCAGGGACATTTTACAACTGACGACGCAGCATTCCCTTATGGTGCACATTTTGCCCAGGTTGCTGTAAATACAAGAACCGGTTCAATAAAAATACAGAAATACTATGCATTGCAGGATG
>CBDVAD010000146.1:0-8098 GCA_965371875.1 uncultured bacterium | reverse complement strand
AATTTAATGAGAGATACTTTTCCTTTTAAAAATAAATTCAATATAATATTTTGTAGAAATGTAATGATATATTTTGACAAAGAAACAAGAGAAACTCTTATTTCAAAATACTATATAAATTTAATTGATAACGGTATTCTGTTTATAGGACACAGTGAAACTATTGGTAGAAACTCATCTCAATTCAAATATATTATACCTGCTGTCTATAGGAAAAAGGGATGAAAAAAATAAAAGTACTTATAGTTGATGACTCTGCACTGGTTCGAAATATTTTATCAAAAGGCCTCGCAAAGGATCCGGAACTTGAAGTAATAGGAACTGCTGCGGATGTCTATATTGCCAGAGATGAAATTGTTACTAAAAAACCAGATGTTATTACTTTGGACGTTGAGATGCCGAAAATGGATGGTGTTGAATTCCTTAAACGACTCATGCCCCAGTATCCGGTACCGGTGGTTATGGTTTCAGCAATGACTGGCCCAAAGGCCTCTATAACAATTGAGGCATTGGAAAGTGGTGCTATAGATTATGTACTCAAACCATCTTCCAGCTTTGGAAATAAATTAAGCGACATGATTGATGAGCTTATAGTTAAATTAAAAGTCGCAGCTAAAACAGATGTCTCTGAATGGAAAAATAAAAACTATAATGGTATTAAAAAAGAATCCTATCAAAAAGTTCTCCATGGAGGTACCGATAAATTAATAGCAATTGGAGCGTCCACAGGAGGAACTGTAGCCTTAAGAAAAATAGTAGAGCAATTCCCTGCAAATATGCCCGGAACAGTCATTGTGCAGCATATGCCCGCTGGATTTACCAAAATGTTCGCAAAGAAACTGGACCAGGTTTCAAAAGTTTCAGTAAAAGAAGCAGAAACTGGTGACCGTATACTAAGAGGTACAGTATTGGTTGCCCCAGGAGGTTTACATATGGAAGTTGTGCGAACTGGTGGTCAGTACAGAGTTAAGTGCTTTGAAGCAGATAATGTAAATGGACATAGACCTTCTGTAGGTGTTCTTTTTAGCTCTGTGGCAAAGGCAGTTGGTTCAAATGCAGTAGGGGCAATATTAACGGGAATGGGAAGAGATGGAGCATTTTCTCTTAAGGATATGAGAACTGCCGGAGCAAGAACGATTGCACAGGACGAAAAAACATCGGTGGTCTTTGGAATGCCAATGGAAGCATGGAAATGCGGCGGAGCAGAAGAGCTTGTTCCACTCCAAAATATTACTGATCGTCTAATAGCTATTATTGAGGATATGAAATGAGACATGATATTGGAATAGGGCATATTAAAATAACCGCGACTCCAGGTGATGAAATAAAAACGTACGCTCTTGGTTCATGTGTTGCGGTAATGCTCTATGATAAAAAAATGAAAATTGCAGGCATGATACACATTGCACTGCCGGATAGTGCTGTAAATAAAGAAAAAGCACAATCTCTTCCAGGGTACTTTGCTGACACGGGACTTCCTGTCCTTTTAAAGGATTTTAAAAAATTAGGCGGGGATCGCAAAACAACTGTAATAAAGATTGCAGGAGGTTCAAGCATTATGGATGCAAATAAAACCTTTGATATAGGAAAGCGAAATGCAATAGCAGTTAAACGCTTTCTTTGGAAACAGGGGCTTGGTGTTATGAAAGAGGATATTGGCGGTGCTATAAGCAGGACTGTTTCAATAGATATTGACACCGGTAAGATTATCCTGTCAAACGCAAAAGACAAATGGGAATTATAGGAGGAAATATGAAATACCAGAAAATACTTATCACCGATGATTCTGCAACTTCAAGAATGATTATAAAACGCTGTATAGAAATGGCAGGTTTTTTCGATATTGACTACCTGGAAGCTGAAGATGGATTACAGGGACTTACAATACTTGATACAGAGAAAGTAGATCTTATTATTACAGACTTGAAGATGCCCAAAATGGATGGTAAAACTTTTATCAGAAAACTCAAATCCAATGATAAAACAAAAGACATACCTGTAGTAGTTATTTCAAGTCTTGATAATTCAGTTCTGGAAGAAAGATTGAAGAGAGAAGGTGTTTTGTCTGTAATTGGTAAACCCTTAAGCCCAGCAAAGGTTCTTGATTTCATGGAAGAGGAGTAAGTAAATGGGGAAAGAAAAGATAAGAGACGCAATGATAAAAGCAATTGAATCTGTATTTTCTGAAATGGTTTTTATAGACACCCTGCATCTTGATAAAAAGCCTGAAGATTTTACATATACACAAATTCTCTATATTGATATCATTTCACCAGAAAAGGGATATATAATTGCATATCTACCACTTGAACTCCGAAAGACCATTGTGGAAACTGTTCATTCAATAGATTGGGATGAGATGCATGCTACAAAAATAGATGATTGTCTTCTTGAAATTCTAAATGTAATTGCAGGTAACTTCATGACAGATCTTCTTGGTCGCGATAATAAGTATAATATCTCATTTCCTGCTGTCAACTATGATGAAGAAGATATTGAAAATATTGAAAGTAGTCAGGAAATTTATTTTGATGCTGAAGGTTCTATATTTCGTATCAATGTTTTATTGAATTCATAAGGGAGCCCATAGTGAAAGTGTTAATTGTTGAAGATGATGCAGTAAGTAGAAAAATGATTGAAATGATTATGAAACCCCTTACAAAGGAATACAGCCTGGCCAAGGATGGTGAAATAGCTTTGGATTTCTTTAATGAATCTGTTGAAAGCAAAAGTAACTATGATCTGGTTCTACTGGATATCATGCTTCCTAAAATGGATGGACAAACCCTCCTGCTGAAATTTCGGCAAAAAGAGAAAGAATACAATCTTCTGGGAAACAAAGGCAGTAAAATAATAATGGTTAGTGCCCTTGGTGATGCAGGCAATGTAATGGAGGCTTTTAAAAACCAGTGTGATGGATATCTTACAAAACCTTATAATAAGAACAGTCTGATGATTGAACTAAGAAAACTTGAGTTAATCAAGTGACTCAAACTCTTCTCTGAAAGATCCAAATTCCAAATCGGCAAAAGATTTAACTTTTCCCTGATACTCATTATACAAACTTATTAGTTTTTCACCAGTTACTGTCAGGGTGGTTCCCTCACGGCTGTCACCACCTCTTTTTCTATTAAGTATTTTTCTTTTTAATGTTTTCTCCAGATTGTTAAGCATAGAAAGTGCTTTCACGTAGGAAAGCTGCATATCCTCAGAGGCTTTACGTATTGATCCATTTTTCTTTATTCCCACAAGGAGCCAATACACACCAATACCCATGAATTGCTTGCCATCGTCACCCGTAAAATATATTTTCAACTTTACATTCATAATTGAATTTAAAGTATTTCTTTTGCGGCCTTATCTATCAGTGTATAAAGTTCATCAAGATTTTCAAGTTCTACACTTGAATAGGCTATTCTAAGATATTTTCCCTGAATGGAAATGGTACCTATACCATACTCGTCCAAAAGATGAACTCTTAGTTTTTCAGAATTTCCACTGTAAAGGAAGGTCATAAAATACCCCGAATTAAATGGTAAAGCCTTAAGAGGTGAATTGGAATCAAAAGATTTAACCAAATCACGTACCTTAAGGTAACGTTCTTTAAGAATCATAAATCCCGCATCTTTTTCACTTTGATATGTATCTGATAAAAAAGATTTCAGAACAAGGCTTTGCGCCAATTTATTGGAGTTTGAAATTGAGGCTCTTATTGCACCGGAGGTCTTGGTTGTAAGAGCACCAAGTGCTTCTAAACTAAGATTTTTTGATCCATAGGTAAGAAAACCAACCCTGAATCCCCAGGCAAAGTTTTCCTTTGTAACACCATCCACTTTAACAGCAAGAATATTTTCATGCAGATCGGCAAGCGCACCAAACAAAGATTCCTTTAAGGATTCTTCTTCATAGAAAAGTCCAAAATAAGCATCATCCATTATTGCCAGGATCTTTTTACCATTTTTCGCTAATTTTAAAAGGACTTCAATTATCTTTTCTCCATCCCTTGCAGTAGGAGTATAACCTGTTGGATTATTAGGAAAATTCAGAACAAATGCAACTTTGTCTCCAGGGGCATCAGCCAATGATTTTTCAAATCCCGAAATATTCATTCCACCATTTTCTGTAAAGAAAGGAAAAGTAACAATATCCGCCTGGTTTCTACCTTCAAAAATAAGCCTGTAATTGCCCCAAAACATATCAGGAAAAACAATAGTATCACCTTTATCAAGAAACATATCACCTAATACGGACAGTCCATGTGTCAGACCGGTTGTAACAAGAGGGACGGAGGTTGTTTTACCCGTAAGAGATGGATTCTTTACATCCATCTCTTCACGCCATTTATTTCGGAGTTCCAGAACTCCGGGAGTTGGCGCATAGGGAAAAACATCCGATTCGGATAGCTCAGAAATTTGATCCCGAACACTGTTTAGAAACATCGGTTTTCCATTGGAAGTAGCCATTCCCACTGTGGCATTAAATCTTGTGGCTTTCTTCTTTGCTTCAGCAGACTGTGCTACAATTCCTTTTGGAAAATAAAAACGTTTACCAAAAGATGACAAAAGATCACTGACAACACTTCCTTCAAGGATGGAATTTAATTCCTGAGCTAAACTATTCATTCTTTACCTCTTACAAATTTTTAAAAAGCCCTACCCTCTTAAGGCAGGGCTTTCAAGCTCTACTTTACAATATTTTATTTTTTTATGCGAGTCCCTGTTTTACCCTCTAGTGCATCCAGAGCCTTATCCAGAGAAGTAACTATTGCTTCCTTACCACTCCATTTTACAAATCGCATACATGCTTCTACTTTTGGTCCCATAGAACCGGCTAAAAACTGCCCTTCATCCAGATAACCTTGTGCTTCATCAAGAGTTATCTCCTGAAGAGCTTTCTGGTCAGGCTTATTAAAATTAACATAAACATTTTCTACATCTGTGAGAATCATAAACTTATCCGCTTTAACAGCCTGAGATAGTTTAAACCCGGAACGGTCCTTATCTATTACCGCATCAACTCCAACCCAGCTGCCGTCCTTTCCTTTCTCCACAGGAATACCACCGCCACCAGCTGCAATAACAATAACACGCTCCACTAAAAGAGCATTAATAGATTCCTCTTCAACAATACTAATAGGTTCAGGAGACGGTACAACTCTTCTCCAGC
The DNA here is from genome assembly GCA_965371875.1 of uncultured bacterium. Classification (GTDB taxonomy): domain Bacteria; phylum Spirochaetota; class Spirochaetia; order B11-G9; family B11-G9; genus JAJRQE01. Next base: position 2,932 of record CBDVAD010000146.1, on the reverse strand, counting down.
CTTTTTCCACACCAGGTTTAGCCTCTTTTACTATCCATCCTTTTTCTGTTGCATGTGCCTTAGCATCTGCTTCTGTATAAAAAGGTCCAACAGGTTTTGATGGATCTTTAAAATCGGGATCATCACTAGAAACTTCAATCTGGGTAATAACACTGCACACAGGAGCCATTTTCCCCATTTTATGAAGATGATAAGCAAGTCGATTCTGAAACATCCATCCTATCTGCCCCTGAGTCATAGCTCCCACGGATGTTAATGTCTGTGCAGGAACAAGATCACCTGCTTCTTCCTGCTGAATGAGCAAAGCCCCGGCCTGAGGTCCGTTTCCATGGGTTATCACAATTTTATAACCGGCCATAGAGATCCTTGCAATCTGTTCTGCTGCAGTATCAACATTTTTAAACTGTTCTTCCGTTGTTCCTCTTTCTCCTGATTGTTTAATAGCATTACCACCAAGGGCAATTACAACTAATTCTCTTGACATATTAATCTCCTCTTTATTATGATTGTTAAAGTCTAATGACTGGAAAAGAGTATTCTAAGGTCTGGGAATAGAATTTACAAGAGGGGAAATATCAATTTTTACGTAAATTTTTATATTTACATATAATTTATACTCTTTTATTGCAAAAAAACTAAATTTTTACATAATAAGGTAATATATGAAACGATGCAGTTGGTGTGAAGGTAATGAACAATATATTGAATATCATGATAAAGACTGGGGTGTTCCTGTTCATGATGATAACAAACATTTTGAATTTCTAATTTTAGAGGGAGCTCAGGCAGGGCTAAGCTGGTTGACAATACTTAAACGCCGGGATAATTACAGAAAAGTGTACGACGGGTTTGATCCGTCTATTGTTGCACAATATGACGAGATGAAAATTCAAACGCTTCTTAAAGACCCTGGTATTATCAGAAACAAACTTAAGGTAAGAGCTTCTGTAAATAATGCAAAACTATTTTTGGATATTCAAAAAGAATTCGGCTCTTTTAATAAATATATATGGGGTTTTACAAATGCCAAAATAATAAAAAACTCCTGGCGTAATCTTTCAGAAGTCCCTGCAAAAACAGAATTATCAGATAAAATCAGTGCAGATTTAAAAAAAAGAGGGTTTAAGTTTACAGGTTCTACAATTATCTATGCTCACTTGCAGGCAGCTGGTATTGTAAATGACCATTTAACCGATTGTTTTAGATACAACGAGGTTTAATAGATGAAAAAATTACTTTTACTCAGGCATGGAAATGCAGCATCCAGAGTTTCCAATATGACTGACTATGACCGTCCACTGGATAATACAGGTAAAATACAAATTACTAATATTGCAAATAAACTAATAGAAAAGAGACACCTCCCAAATCTGATAATTACTTCTTCAGCTGTAAGAGCATTTTCAACCGCAGGGATAATAAAAAATATTATTCAGACATCGAAGAAAGAAAAGGAGATTATAATTAAGATAAATGAAACTGATCTTCTCTACTCTGCTTCAAATTTTGAATATATGGATATCCTTAAAACTCAAAAAAACTCATTGGAATCAATTATGCTTGTGGCTCACAATCCAACAATTTCAGGATTTATTTCCAGGTTAACAGGAAAACATATCGGAATGAGTACAGGAAATCTGTGCTTACTGGTACTGAATATTGAAAAATGGAGTGATCTGGGATTTAATTCCCCTGTTATCAGTTCCACTCTTCTAAAGCCCTGAATTAAAAAGCAGCAGGCATTAACTTTTAAGATTTTCAGGATTTAGTGCCCTGAAATCCTGATGAATAAAAATACCATCCTTACGGATTAATTCATCATCAATCCAAATTTCACCACCTCCATATTCGGGTGTCTGAATACAGACAAGATCCCAGTGAACGGCACTTTTGTTACCGTTATCCGCATCATCATATGCTGCTCCAGGTGTAAAATGGAATGAACCGGCAATTTTTTCATCAAATAAAATATTATCCATAGGAAAGGTAATTTCAGGATTACATCCAAGAGCAAATTCACCTACGTATCTGGAACCGTCATCAGTATCGAAAATTTTATTTATTCTCTCGTTATCGTTGGAAGTGGCATTTACAATCTTACCTTTTTCGAATTCCAAATGAACATCTGTAAATGTAAAACCATGATAGCTGGATGGCGCATTATATGTAATATACCCTTCAATACTATCCTTAACAGGACAACTGTACACCTCTCCATCAGGGATATTCATCTCTCCGCTGCACTTAACTGCTCCAATCCCTTTTATTGAAAATTTCAGATCTGTACCAGGCCCTGTAATATGAACTTTATCTGCCTTTGACATAAAATCGACTACTTTATTCATAGCTTTTGACATATTATCATAATCTACATCTGTTGTTACTTTATAGTAATAATCCTCAAAATTAATTGTCGACATATCGGCCTGCATGGCCATTGATTCTGTAGGATATCGAAGAACAACCCATTTTGTCTGAGGCACCCGAATTTTAAAATGAACCGGTTCATAGAACTCCTTCATGTAAAGGCTGTTGCTGCCTTCTGCAAGGTCGGACATCTCCTTTGTGTTGGCAGGTCCACGGACACCTATAAATGCATCCATCTTTTCCATCTGGTATTTTTCAATATCCGCCTGAACTGCATAACTTTCCATAGAACCGCCGTTCCTCAAAGCTCTCTCGATTCGTTCAGTTTGAAATTGTACAATAGGGAAACCCTTAGCAGCATAAACAGCAGCTACCAGTTCTTCAACAAATTCGACAGGTGTATCAGTGGCATGTATAAGACAACTCTCTCCTGGTTTTATTTTGCAGGAATAATTTACAAGCAATTCAGCTAATTTTTTATCTCTTGGATCTCTCAATGTCTTCTCCTTAAGGTTGCATAGCCGAGCAGGAAGCTTGCTTCCGACCAGGCAGGTTGCATAGCCGA
>CBDVAD010000145.1:0-8111 GCA_965371875.1 uncultured bacterium | reverse complement strand
AACAGTGAACAGTGAACAGTGAACAGTGAACAGTGAACAAATTGTGTGCTATCACTTATCATCTGTCAATAGTTTCTGATAAATGTTTACTGACAACTGTCTCCCCACCGCTTGACTGTTTATTTCATAAGTACGATATTTTACAGATAGATATTAGTAAGTAAATAACAAGAGGAGAGGTAATATGAGTATTATTGAATTTATTGAAGCTCGTGAAATCCTGGATTCCAGAGGTAACCCAACAGTGGAAGTTGATGTTATTCTGGAAGATGGATCCATGGGTCGTGCGGCTGTTCCTTCAGGGGCATCAACAGGAATCCACGAAGCAGTTGAACTCAGAGATGGAGACAAAGACCGTTTCATGGGCAAAGGCGTATTAACTGCAGTGGACAATGTTAATAACATTATAGCTGCAGAACTTATCGGCCTCGACTCACTCGATCAGGTGGATATTGACCGCACTATGATCGAACTGGACGGAACCGAAAATAAAAGCAAGCTGGGAGCCAATGCAATACTTGGGGTTTCCATGGCTGTTGCAAGAGCTGCTGCAGATCATCTGGGTATCCCCTTATTTAAGTATCTGGGATCTTACCACACATCCACACTGCCTGTGCCTATGGCAAACATTATAAATGGCGGATCTCATGCAGACAATTCTGTAGATTTTCAGGAATTTATGGTAATGCCTGTGGGAGCTGGCAGTATAAGAGAAGCAGTACGTATGGTAGCTGAAATCTTTCATAACCTAAAAAGTATATTGAAAGCAAAAGGTTACAATACATCTGTAGGAGATGAGGGTGGATTCGCTCCAAATTTAAAATCCAACGAAGAAGCATGTGAAGTAATATTGGAAGCAATTGATAAGGCTGGATACAAAGCCGGGAAAGATGTTTTTATTGCTCTCGACCCTGCATCTTCTGAGTTTTATGATGCAGATAAGAAAAAATACATCTTCAAGAAATCTGACGGCAGAGAACTCTCATCTGAAGAAATGGCAACTTATTGGGACGAATGGGTCGATAAATACCCAATAATTTCCCTGGAAGACGGTATGGCAGAGGACGACTGGGAAGGTTGGAAGCTCCACACAGAAAAGAGCGGAGGGAAAATCCAGATTGTTGGTGACGACCTGTTCGTAACCAACACAAAACGTCTTGAAAAAGGGATAGAGATGGGAATTGCAAACTCAATCCTTATCAAAGTTAACCAGATAGGTACACTGACCGAAACCTTTGAAGCTGTGGAAATGGCCAAGAAAGCAGGTTATACAGCAGTAGTTTCCCATAGATCAGGAGAAACAGAAGATAATTTTATTGCAGACCTTGTTGTTGCCCTCGAAACAGGACAAATTAAAACAGGTTCCATGAGCCGGTCAGATAGAATTGCAAAATACAACCAGCTTATGAGAATAGAAGATTACCTGGAAGGCACAGCGACATATCCCGGTATGAAGACATTTTATAATTTAAAGAAATAACAACACGCATTTCGTGAAAACATTGTAGGGGCAGTCACAAGGATTTGCAACGCAAACCCTTGTGGCTGCCCTTACATATATTATCAATAATCAATTTTGAAACTATCGTACAGTCCCTGATACGGTACTGTAGTAATATCCAGGGACGTTACATGAGCCATAGAAGGGCCCTTCCTGCACCATTTTACAAAACTGTCCACAGATGAAGACTCACCCTCACAGTGTATAAATACCGTACCATCCCATTCATTCCTGACCCAACCGGATACTCCGAAACGAACTGCTGCCTGTATTGTTGAATATCTAAAACCGACACCCTGCACTCTGCCATGTACTTTTATCTTTAATGATTTTGTTTTCAAAATCCGACCTTTTCGTACGGGTCGTCACCCAGGATTTGCTTTGCAAACCCTGGGTGGCGACCCCTACAACGTGTCACGATTCTAAATGTTCTTTGATGAGTTCTGAAATTCGATCATAATCATAAGGTTTGTATATGACGTCAAAGGGTATCGAAAATTCAGGACGGAGGAATCCGCTTGTTATTATTATCTTTTTATCACTGCAGTACCGGTTAAGAAACTTGATCCAGTAATCGCCGCCAAGAATCTGCATACGATAATCTGTAATTATCATACTTATTTCATGATCAAGAAGCTGCTTGATCGCACTTACTCCATCAGATGCGACCAGAATACTATATCCCTTCTTTTGAAGAAAATCTCTCAGGGTTAACCTGACAGAGTCCTCATCCTCCACAAGAAGTATATAGTTTTGAGCCGATTCTGACATTATACAGCCCTCGCAGACAGAAGATCTCTAAGAGCTGTAATAAGATTATCGAAATCCAACGGTTTTGTAAAAAATGCATCAGCCCCTTCTGACAGAATTTTCTCCTCTTCAAAGGTATCATTTAATCCACTGATTGATATAACGATAGGATTATTAAGATCTTTATCTTCCTTTATTTTTGTGCAGAGAAGATGACCATTAACACCTGGTAAATCTATATCTAAAATTACTGCATCCGGTTTTTCAGATACAAGAAGTTTTCCTGCCTCAAATCCATCAAAAGCCTGAATAATATCAAAATCCTCAAGTTTTCTTGAAAAAATAAGTTTCATCATCTCATTCAGATCTTTGTCATCATCAATAATTATTACTTTTTTCTTTTTACCGAATCCGGAAACGGCACTTGCAAGTTCATCAGGCACACGCATTCCCCGACCTTCAAGAAACTCAATAAGATCTTCAGAATAGATCCGGTACTGACCGCCTGGCGTAGTAAATGCTTTTAGATGATTGTTTTTTATCCAGTTTATTGCAGTCTGATTTACAACACCACAGATATTTGCAACTTCCAAAGCTGAAAATATTCTAACTTTTTTGACCCGTTTTGTCATAAACCATACCTCTTTACATATTTACTGGATAACATTTATTCTTTAGTAGCCATTCAGATTGTTAATGCTAAGGGAAGAAGGCTAAAGGCCATTAGACTGTCAGGTTTTATCCTACAGACTATCTACCTAACAGCCTAACAGCCTTCAGTCTCTCCCCAATGAGTATAACAAAAATATCCAATATGTCAATGTAAAAGTATTTTTATTTATGGTAATGACTTTCAACAAACCGGATTATTGATGAATCTTCAAAACCTCTGCTTTTTAAACCTCTGACCAGTTTATCTTTGGTAATATTACTTTTTTTAAAAATTTTCTCTGCTGCTTCCTCAAGTAGTCGATCCAAATCAATCTCTTCCATAAACGGGACCAGATATTTCCTGGCCTCACCAGAAGAGATCCCGGATTTAATAAGTCCGGCATAGAGAGACCTGAAACCTTCGGGATGTTTTCTTAATCTGCTGTTCACCCAGGCTTCAATAAAACGGCTATTACTTAAAGCCCCTTCATCCTGCAACTCATCTAATACCCGTAGAACCACCTGTGAGCTGAAATCTCTTATCAATAGTTTCTGTGTTAACTGATATATAGAATGTTCCCGGGCACCAAGTAACTCAAGAGCCTTTTTTTTTGCATGGATATATTCTGCATGAGACTTAAGTTCATTAATTTGTTTTTCAGATAGAAAAGTTCCAGATTCAAGATTATTCTGCAAGATCATTTTATCAGTAATAAAAAAAGAGGAGCCATCGGAGAGTAAAAGCTCTGTTTTACCCCTCCTTGCCCCTCTTCTAATAATCTTAAGAATAGAAAGTTTAACGTTTTGAGAACTGGAATTTTCTCCTGGCGCCTCTTTGTCCAAATTTCTTTCTCTCAACCATTCTGGAGTCTCTTGTCAGGAATCCGTTTGCTCTTAATGCTGCCTTATTTGTATCATCGTATTCTACCAAAGCTCTGGAAATACCATGTCTACAGGCACCTGCCTGACCAGAAGGACCACCGCCCTTAACTGTTATAAGAAGATCATATTTACCTTCGGTTGCTGTTACGCCCAAAGGTTGTTTTACAACATATACAAAACTGGGGTTTGCAAAATAATCATCAACATCTTTACCATTAACACTTATCTTTCCATTTCCTTCTCTAAGGAAAACACGTGCAATAGCTGTTTTTCTTCTTCCTGTTCCTAATGCAAGATTTTTAACCACGTTATCTTCTCCTGACCTTAAATTTCGAGTACTTCAGGCTTTTGAGCTGCGTGCGGATGTTCTGAGCCTGCGTATACTTTGAGATTTGTAAAGAGTGTCCTTCCCAGACGACCATTAGGAAGCATCCCTTTAATTGCATGTTCCATTGGATAAGTGGGTTTTCTTTTGATCATATCCATGAACCGTTCAGCAGTAAGCCCTCCCGGATAACCTGAATGTCTATAGTAGATCTTTCTGGTTTCCTTATTGCCGCTTACTTCAACCTTATCTGCATTAATAACTATTACATAATCCCCAACCTCCTGGTTAGGAGCAAATTCGGGTTTATGCTTACCACGTAGAAGATTGGCTGCCTTTACTGCGACACGACCCAATCTTTTACCGGATGCATCTATAACAAACCATTTTCTTACAACGTCTTTTTGTTTAACAAAAATCGTTTCCATTTCTTTTTCTGCCTTTATATTTAAAATCAAACTGATAATGTAACCACTACTTAAAAGTGGAGTGCAGTTTTTCATATTTAGGTGATAATGTCAATACAACAATGTATACCGGAAACAGCTTATTCCCTTTTAAATCTAACCATCATTACTATGAATGCCGCACTGATGAAAACAAGAGGAAGAACATTTAATACAGTCCCAATATCCAGCACTTCTTTGATAATATACAGGTCATCACCCAATACTCCGAACATTTTAAATGTAGAATACATAATTTCTCCATATTGAATAATCACAGCAATAATAATGAGCATCCATGCAGTATCACGGGTATGTGACCAGAACAGAATGGCCATAAAAGTAGCAATTGCCCCAAAAGAAATCTGTGAAAGGATCATTACCATATCTTTAACTGCCATAATCACTCCTTATCATACGCATAAAAGCTTTAATCTGACCATCTTCATATATCATAGGGATAATTCCAGGAATTTCAGCCACTGTTGGCAAAAGGACACCACACTCAAGGGCCTTTTTAAAAAAAAGTGCATATGCATCACCTTTAAGCTTAAACCTTAAGTATGGACCGGTTCTCTCCCAAATTGGAGATTCAAAAACTTCCCATTTTTTCGATTCTGATTCATCAGAAAATCGTCTTAAAGATGAAATTGATTTAATTAGCATATCACAGAGCATAGGTGACAACAAATCTGAAGGAGGAAGGTCACCTGATGTATTATTTACACCTATTACTACAGGCCCGAAGTTTCCAGGAAAGGGAAGTAAAGGAATAAAAAAGCCAGAATCCTGATACTCCATGGAATGTCTTAAAAAAGGTCTCCATAAAGTATATTTGCATGATGTTGCCGGGAAATCAACAAAATCACTTACTAATATATTTTCCCCTTCATATACTGACAATGCCGCCATAGCTCTATCAATAGTACTGTATATACGAAATTCTTTTGCCTTAGGAAAAAGTAGCTTTAACTGCTTATCGATTCGAGTTGTGTATATTGATGGATAATTGGTTATCAGGCCTCTGGCGACAGTAGACTTGATAACCCTTGTTATCCCTTCCATTCTATGACCAAGAATTGCCCTTCCTGAATCCTGATAAAAATCGAGATACCTTTTACCAGAGATATCATAGATCAAGTAGCCCCGTGTTCTTTTTATTATTGGTATTTTATTTTTACTATTCATAACCCTCTGCTTTTACCAGTCATTATCCGGTGCAATTTTTTCCAAACCTGCATATTTGGGAATAAACTGTGCAGTCTTTCCCGATTCAAATCTTACAATAATAAGAACTTCTTTACCATTATCCCATTCCTTAATTACCTGACCGGTTCCATAATCATCATGGTAAACAATTGTTCCCGGTGGAAAATCACTTTTTTGATCTACTGATAAACCAGACTTTGTGTTTTCAAGTAAAAATTCCTCAGGTATATCATTCAGAAACCGGGATGGTGTCTGAAAATTAACCTTTCCCCACAGCCGTCGCTGCCTGCATGCCGTAAAATAGAGCTCCTTTCTTGCCCTTGTTATACTAACATAAAAAATACGACGTTCTTCTTCAAGGTCGTCATCACTTTCATCAGGTCTTGATGGAAACAAACCCTCTTCCATGCCCACAATAATAACCCTGTCAAACTCCAATCCCTTGGTACTGTGCATTGTAATCAGGGTTACACCTCTTTGGGAAGCAGGGTCCACACCTGCAAGTCTTGATCGATCAAGCTCCATATCTTCAAGAAAAGATAGAAGCCCGTCCTTCCCTGGAGGATACCTGGATGCAGCATTAACCATCTCCTCAAGATTCTTCACTTTCTGAGTTGACAATATCTCATCCTGGGATCTGTGATACTCAAGAATTCCCGAATCATGTACTGCCATTTTGGTAAACTCTCCAAGATCAACTTTTTCTGAAAACTCTTCCAGTTTATCAATAATTGCAACAAAGTGTTTTAGACCGGAAGCTGCCTTAGATGACTTACTACCAGGAAATCTGCTGCATGCCTCCAGAAGAGTGCAGCCATCCTCAATTGCAGTATCAATAATTTTATTTACAGATACCTTGCCTATCCCCTTTGAGGGTTTATTTATTATTCGCCTAAAAGCGATCTCATCCAGAGGATTAAGGAAAAGTGAAAATAATGCAATTACATCTTTTACTTCTTCCCTGTCGTAAAATTTAAGAGATCCCACAATTTTATAGGGAATTTTATGGTTTAAAAAATATGATTCAAAACTCAAAGACTGGGCATTAGTCCGATAGAGAATTGCAGTACCGTCAAGGTTCCCATCACTGAGCAGAGATGCACAAAATTCGGCCTCTTTGTCCTGATTTGCAACAATTTTAACTACACCTTTAGGACCATCATCTGCTAAAGTCCAAAGATTCTTACCAAGTCGTCCCCTGTTGGCACTTACAACCCTGGATGCAATATTCAGGATGTTTCCTGTAGAACGGTAATTTTGCTCCAGTTTAATTATTTCAGCTCCTGGAAAATTTTCCGGAAAAGTAATTATATTTTTAACCTCAGCACCGCGAAAACTGTAAATAGACTGATCATCATCACCAACAACACAGATATAATTGGATCCGCTATATAGATGTTTTAAGAGTTCGTATTGGGCAATATTGGAATCCTGATACTCGTCTACAAGTATTACCTGAAAGCGGTTCTGTATTCTATTTCTTATTTCCTCATTTTCTTTGAGAAGTTCTACCGGTCGTAGAATAAGGTCCCCAAAATCAACACTACCCACTTCTCTCAGTCTTTTTTCATAGGCATCATAAATTTCAGGTAATCGCCTGTCAAAAGAGATAGAAGAAAGATCATCATCAGGATAAAGACAATAATCCTTTGCCCTGCTAATCCATCTGGCGTATGGTTTTAAGTCTTTTCGCTTATAATCTTTAAAAACAGAATGGAGAAGGCTTAATGAATCGTCATCATCATAAATTGAAAATCTCTGCTGAAGGCCAAGAAAACCTGCATGCCTTCGAAGGAGCCAGGAACCAAAAGAATGAAATGTCCGTATCATAACCCCATCTGCCCCGGGAACCATCTTCAAAACTCTTTCACGCATTTCACCGGCAGCTTTATTTGTAAATGTAACAGCTAAAATTGATCGGGGATCAATACCAGTACAATCTACAAGATGAGCAATTTTTGCTGTTATTACTCTTGTCTTTCCTGAACCGGCACCTGCCAGGATTAAAAGAGGAGTATCTCTCTGCATCACAGCATCATATTGCTGTTTATTCAGACCTTCCAGATAACTCTTATTTTCACAATTCATCTACAGGGACAGCCTCAAGGTCAATTCCATTACGTTTTGTAATTCTACATCTAATAAGTTTTCCTGGAACAGCTTTGTCCGAAAGAACAACAACAGAGCCGTCCACTTCTGCTGCATGCAGATAAGCACGCCCCAGAGCCATAGATTCAGCTTCCACTCTTTCTTCAATAAGAACATCCATATCAAGGCCTGTAAAGCGGTTCATTTGTCTTTCAGTGATCAATGTCTGCCTCAACTCCAGTTTACTCTTAAACTTAGC
>CBDVAD010000144.1:0-8121 GCA_965371875.1 uncultured bacterium | reverse complement strand
ATGTTGTCAAGCTGACAATTGATTAAACCTAAATAATTGCTTGCAAATCTCAATGAAAAATAATAACATTGCAAGTATGACAAAAACAGTTATTCTTGGAGAAGTGAAAAACAGGCTTGTCTCTCTGGATAATAAAATTGATAGCATCTCCTCCTATATTGCTGAGTACAGGAATGTAACTGATCTTTCTGAGATAGCAGATGTTGTTCCGGTTCTTCTTGATCGTGGTGAATCTCTTTTCGATGGTATGTTTCAGAGTATTATCCGGAATTTTAATATAAACCTTGAAAGTCCAGGTGAAGAAACTGCAAGCTTTAATCTGATTCTTGAGAATACATCTGATGCAGTTATAGAATTGGATATAAACAATAAAATTCTTAAAGTTAATCCTGCATGCCAGGCTATATTTGAATATAGAGAAGCTGAAATCATAGGTAAAAGTATCTATGAGATTATAAGTGAAGCTTATCATGAAAGTTTTAAGAAAGGGTGGGAAGGTTCAAATTCTTTTAAATATGAAAATCACAAAATTGAAGCAGAAGACATACATGTTTTCCGGGGGAAGACAAAATATGGAAATATTAAGTCTTTTGAATCCTTCACAACAGCAATAACAAGGGATTCCCATCCTCTAAAATTGATGATAATAAGAGACCTTACGTATAACCAGAGTTTGATAGATGAGTTGAAGGAGAGCAAAAATAATTATGATGCCCTGTCTGAAACAATATCTGAAGTTATTATACGTATAGATGAAAATTTCAAAATTATCTATGCAAATTATGCTGTTAAACAAGTGTTTGGGTACGATAGAGAGGAATTACTAAATCAGAACTTTAAAATACTTTTTCCGGTATCAGAATTCATCAGATACGAAAATGAGTTCAGGAAGTATTTTTATGTTGATTTTCTTGATCGAAATGAGATGGGCCTTAAAAAAGTAATAGAAATTCTTGGAAAAAACAAAAACAGGGGTATTTCACCAATGGAGATGTCTTTTGGTAATGCCAAGGATATCAGTGGAAGAACACTTACCTGTATTATAAGAGATATTACAAATAGAAAAAATATTGAAAGGAAACTTAGACACCTTGCTTTCCATGACAAACTTACAAGTCTGGGTAACCGCGAACTGTTTGATTCTGAAATGAAAGTGTTTTTTAGTGATATGGACAAGAATCCTGATATTAATGGTGCTTTGTTTTTTTTGGATCTTGATGGATTTAAGCAGATAAATGATACTTTTGGTCATCAGGCTGGAGATGAGTTATTAATTCAAACTGCAAGAAGACTACGAAGAAGCCTTCGGGATAGTGATGAGGTTTATAGATTCGGTGGAGATGAATTTGTAATACTGATAAGAAATATCAGAAAAAAAAGTGAAGCTGCCACGGTTGCAGGTAATGTTTTAAATGAAATCAGGAAGCATTATACTCTACAATTTTCTCCCAATAAGCCAAGTGTAAATATCGGAGTTAGTATCGGAATATCTTTAATTCCTGAAAATGGTAATGATATAGACAGTGTTACTAAAAGTGCAGATCTTGCAATGTACAAAGCCAAAGATACCGGAAAGAACAGATTTGTGTTTTTTAGCGGGGAGCTGGATATTTCTGCTCATGAACGATGGGATATGGAACAGGGATTAAAGCTTGCAATTACAAATGGTGAAATAGATATGTACTATCAGCCAATAGTTAGTGAAGATGGTTCTACAAAGGGTTTTGAGGCTCTTATCCGTTGGTTTCATCCATCCAGGGGGTATATTTCTCCGGATAAGTATATACCTATCGCAGAAGAAACAGGGTTTATAATCCCAATGGGAAACTGGATTCTTGAGACATCCTGCAGGGGCCTTAAAATGATAAATTCCACTTCCTGGGGAAAAGACCTTTATGTATCTATAAATTTATCTGCAAGACAGTTTGATCATAAGGATTTAGTGGATAATATTGATAATGTTATAAAAAGAACAGGAGTTAATCCTTCAAATCTTAGATTTGAGCTTACAGAAACAAGTATTATGAGTGCTCCGGATCGAATAAGCGGTATAATGGATGAGTTGAAAAGAAGGTATAAGGGAATAAAATTTGTTATTGATGATTTTGGAACAGGTTATTCATCCCTGAGTTATCTTTCAGAACTTCCTGTAGACTGTCTTAAGATTGATATATCATTTGTAACTAAACTCTTTCAGAGAAATAATCAAAAGATTGTAAACTCAATTATTAATCTGTCGGAAAGCCTTGAGCTGGAAGTAGTTGCAGAGGGTATTGAGGAAAAAGAGCAGAGTAAATATTTTACAGATCGAAAATGTAATTCTCTTCAGGGTTTTTTATACAGCAAGGCTCTGAGCCTGAAAGAGCTGGAACAGGCCTATCGGGGTTCCTCTTAATTCAGGCTGTCCGGTAGCTTATTCTTTTCTGCACTTTAATTCTGATGCTTCTGCGAACTGTTCCCGTACCCAGGTTTCATCAATCAGACCTCTTTCCATCTGGAATACAATATCCTCAAGAAATTTTTCTTCCATATTATATAGTTCAGATTCAAGTTTGCCTGACCAAATTCTACTTGTTATTTCTTTCGAATTATCACTGTCAGAAAGTATACTTATCGTAATACGATTAGAAAGAAGCCATCTAATGTCAGCCATTTCCAGTCTGTATTCTTTCATCAGTTTCTGAAGAAGTTTATTCATTTTGTTTCTCCAACCTTTTTCTGTCATGGGCCGAGAGAGCCATTTTTCTTATTCTGATACTTTTTGGTGTTATTTCTACAAGTTCATCATCCCTTATAAACTGTAAAGCCCTTTCCAGGGTCATTGGGAGTATTGGTGAAAGTACAACTGCTTCATCCTTACCGGAAGCTCTCATGTTTGAAAGCTTTTTTGTTTTAGTTGGATTTACATTCAGATCACCCTCTCTGTTATGTTCTCCAATAACCATCCCTTCATAAACTTTATCTCCTGCTGTAATAAACATATTACCCCTGGGTTCCAGGTTGAATAGTGCATAAGGAACAGCAGTGCCTGAACGGTCAGAAACAAGGCTTCCGGAGTATCTGTTTGCAAAGTCCCCTTTATACTTTTCGTAACCGGCAAAAGAAGAATTCATAATTCCTGTACCCCTGGTGTCGGTCAGAAACTCATCTCTGTAACCTATAAGTGAACGAGCAGGAGTTTTGAATTCGAGTTGAACTCTACCGTTATCATGGTTTGTCATATTTACAAGCTTGGCTTTTCGACGGGATAGTTTTTCTGTAACAATACCCGTAAAGGCACCCTCACACTCAATGTAGAGGTGTTCCATTGGTTCCATTTTTTCACCGTTCTCATGCTTGAATATTACCTGCGGCCTTCCTACATTAAGTTCGAAACCCTCTCTTCTCATAGTTTCGATTATAATTGCCATCTGGAATTCTCCTCTTCCTTTTACAATGTAGCTCTCTTTGTCCGGGGATTCCTCTATCTGAATTGAAACATTGAGGAGGCTTTCCTTTTCAAGCCTGTCCTTTATTTTTCCCGGTTGTACAAGTTTACCTTCGGTGCCTGCCAGGGGAGATGAGTTACGTGAAAACTTCATAAAAACAGTTGGTTCATCTACAGTTATTCGGGGGAGAGCTTTTGGTTGATCTTTAGTACATATAGTATCCCCAATGTGTACATCTTCAATTCCGGAGATAACTACGATCTCTCCTGCTTCGACCTGCTCTATTTCCTGCAGGCCTAAACCTGCATAGCACTGGAGTTTTGATATCTTTAAAGGGACCTCCTGGCCTCCTTTATGTATACATATCATACTGTTTTTTGAATCAGTGGATCCGTTTATTACTTTTCCAATTGCCAGTCTTCCCAGGTAATCAGAATAACTGAGGTCAGAAACCAGCATCTGAAAAGGCTCACTTTTTCTATGCATTGGACCAGGTATCTCTTCAATTATTTTATCCAGAAGAATGTGAAGATTTTCTCCCGGTGTTTCAAGTGTTTCCTGGGCAATACCATCACGGCCAATAGCATATAGAACTTCAAAATCCATTTGTTCTTCATTGGCATCAAGGTCTATAAGAAGTGAGTAGACTTCATCAAGGACTGCAAGAGGTCTTGCATCCTGCCTGTCTATTTTATTAATAACGACAAGAACTTTTACTCCACCTTTTAGGGCTTTATCAAGTACAAATCTTGTTTGGGGAAGAGGTCCTTCTGATGCATCAACAAGCAGAATTGCTCCATCCACCATTGATAAGGCTCTTTCTACCTCACCTCCAAAATCAGAGTGACCGGGAGTATCAATTACATTGATCTTTATCCCCTTCCAGACAATGGAACAGTTTTTTGCAGCAATTGTTATACCACGTTCCTTTTCAAGGTCCATGGTATCCATAAGTCTATCATCAGTTTTTTGTCCCTGTCTGAATAGACCACTCTGTTTAAACATTGCATCAACCAAAGTTGTTTTACCATGATCAACATGGGCAATTATCGCTATATTTCTAATATCTTTGTTTTCAATTCTGTGCATTCATTTACCTGCTATAATTTGAGATTTCCCTAAACTATCATCAGTTCATCCTTTTTGCAATACAGCTGATAGCCACAAATCTATGTTATATAATATACTTAAGATATAGGAGAAATAAATGAAAAGTTACAAAAAAGAACTCTGGTTTAATACAAAAAAAAGATATGAACTTGTTCATATCTCAAGTGAAGTAGCAGAAGCTGTCAGAGAAAGTGGTGTTAAGGAAGGATTATGCCTTGTAAATGCCATGCATATTACCGCAAGTGTTTTTATAAATGATAATGAATCTGGTTTGCATGGAGATTATCTTGAATGGCTGGAAAAACTTGCACCATACAGCAGGGATGGTTACCGGCATAATGTGGGAGAAGATAATGGTGATGCCCATTTAAAACGGCAGATAATGGGCCGGGAGGTTGTTATTGCCGTAACAGAAGGCCGATTGGATCTGGGCCCATGGGAAGCTGTCTTTTACGGAGAATTCGACGGAAGACGCCGGAAAAGGGTTTTGATAAAGATTATAGGTGAATAGTAGGGGCGACCGGCCGGGCGCCCCTACTATTCAGATTTTAATGTATGGATAAATTTTTAAAAATCGATATGCTCTTCAAAAAGCTTTTTATTGGCCAGCTTTTCATGCTGACTTTGCTCATAACTCTGATGATGCGGAAGAAGCTAGAGAAATTAGTTCAGTTTACGTTTCTAATTCTTTGATGTTCATTTTAGGTCCAGTTATTGGAGGTTTTATTATCACTCAATTTGGTTTTTCAGCATTATTTATTTTCGCTTCAATTTTGTTTTTATTATCAAATATTCCAATGTTGTTAACTAAGGAAAAATTTACTAAAAGAGAATTTGCGTATTCATCCATTTTTAAAAATCTATTCCACAAGAGAAATTTAAGGAGTTTATTGGCTTGTGTTGGTTATGGAGAAGAATTAATTGTAATGGTAGTTTGGCCAGTATATATGTCTTTAATAATTGTTAATTATGATACCTTAGGGGCTTTAATTGGTCTAGCAACTATGATTACTTTATTGTCAGCTTTATATGTTGGAAAAATGTGTGACAATAGAGATAAAAGAAAAATATTAAGATTTGGAGCAATAGTTTATTCTTTGTCTTGGCTTATAAAGATTTTTACTAGGACAATTATGCCTTTGTTTTTAATTGATACAACTGGCAAGGTTTCTAAATCAGTAATTGATGTTCCAATTAGAGCTATCTTTTATGAAAAGGCAAAGGAAGCTAAAAAAAATAATGACAATGGTATTATGGAAAATGTTGTTAATTATGAGGCTGGTTTAGTGGTTGGTAAAATAGTAGCTTGTTTATTTATATTTCTTGTCATTTCAATTTTTTCTACTAGTGAAGCAACTGGGTTTACTTTAAGTTTTATTTTTGCTTCATTGATTTCTTTGCTGTATATTGTTTTATAATTTATTTATTAATGTTGACACATTATAGTTAATGTTTTATAATTTAATATTAATTATATTTATTTTTTTATGACTTTATTAGACGAGACAAAATATTTAATGAAGCAGTATAAGGTTTTGCCTGAAAAATCCAAGGGGCAAAATTTTTTAATTTCAGATGAGATTTTAGAAAAAATTATTAATGAATCTCAATTAAAAGAAAATGAAAATATCTTAGAGATAGGTCCAGGTTTAGGAACCTTAACTAAAAAATTGTTAGAAAAAAATGTTAATTTAAATGTGATAGAGCTCGATGAAAAATTTATTCAAATCTTGAAGATTCTATCAAAAAATAATCCTTTTAAAATAGTAGAGGGGGATATTTTAAAAATTAATTTAATGGAAAAATTAGATTTAGAATTTTTAAATAATTATAAAATAGTAGCTAACCTTCCTTATAATATTACTTCTAGATTTTTAAGAATATTTTTAGAATCTCAACATAAGCCAAAGAAAATGGTTTTAATGTTGCAGAAAGAAGTGGCAGAAAGAATCATTAATAAAGATGGAAAATGGTCTAAGTTGTCAGTAATGTGTAATTTTTATTCTGAACCAAAATATTTATTTACAGTTTCAAAAGATTGTTTTCATCCAATTCCAAAAGTTGATTCAGCTGTTATTAGTTTCGACCTTCGAGGTCGCCAACCTTCGAGGTCGAATTTTTGGCAAATAGTTAGAGTTGGTTTTTCTTCTAAAAGAAGAACTTTAATTAATAATTTAAAAACAGGTTTAAAGCTCGAGCGTTCAGAATTAGAAAATATTTTAAGTAAAATGAAGTTAGATTTAAATATTAGAGCTGAAAAATTAAATATAGAGGATTGGATAAAATTATCAGAAATGCTTTAATTTTTTTGGTTTTACTTTGTAGGATAAAATTAGTATAATAATTCTAGGAAATAATTTAAATTTTAGATTTTTTTATATGTTAAATGAAGAAAAAAGTTCGCCATTTATTGAAAAAGAAGATAATGATGAAAATAAGATTAGTGTAGAAAAAAAGAAATCATTATTAGAGTATTTTTCACAAGATTCAATTGTTTTAAAAACGATTTTTTTAATTGGAATTTTGACTATCTTTTTTGGAGCTTGGAAAATAGTTTTAAATATAAAAAAACCTTTTGTAGTTTCTAATATTGAATTGGAAGATAAGGCGGAAGTTATTAAATATTTAAATAGATTAAAAGATACTGATGGTGATGGAATATCAGATTATGAAGAAGTTTATGTTTATGGAACAAGTCCTTATTTAACAGATTCAGATAGTGATGGAGTTTCTGATTATGATCAAATTATAAATGAAAGTAAGTATGGAACTGAATGTGTTGATGATTCTTGTGTAGTAGATTTAGAAGCTGAAACAGAAAATATTGATTCTGAAAATTCTTTTACTCCAGAAAAAATTAAAGAACTTTTAATTCAATCAGGTTATTCAGAGTCTATGGTTAATAAATTATCAGAGGATGATTTAAATAAGATTTATAATGAAGTTATTAAAGCGACAAATGATCCAGATTATACTTTTGATGATAGTCAATTTACAAAAGAAAAAGATAATAGTGTAGTAGAAAAACCACTTGACGTTAATGAAGAAGAATTAAATAAACTAAAGAATTTATCTATTGAAGAAATAAAAAAATTAATGATTCAATCAGGAGCAAAAGAATCGGACATTATTCAAATTCCTGATAATGAATTAAGAACAATGTATTTGAAAGCTTTAGAAGAAGTGCAAACAAAAGAATAAATAATTTTACATAGATGTATATGAATAAAAATAAGAAATTTGGTTTGATGTCAGTTTTGATTATATTTTTATTGATTTTTAATTTTAATTTTATTTCTCCAAAACCAGCAAAAGCATTAGGTCCAGTTCAAGATATATTAGGAGCTCCAATAGCACTTGGAGAATGGATTTGGAATAAAATTACAGATGCTGTCGAAAATGCATATTATCATATTACTAGAGTAGCTTGGAAAAAAGTTTTTCAGTCTTATGCGCAGGATCTAGCTCATCAAGCCGCTAAAGATGTTGTGTCTGGTGGAGCTGGTCAAAAATCTCTTTGGTCAACAGAGGGTTGGAAAGAGTTTAATAGAACAAAAGGTGATGAAGCTTTGGGAGAATTTAT
>CBDVAD010000143.1:0-8164 GCA_965371875.1 uncultured bacterium | reverse complement strand
GCGCTCAGTCGGAAATATCCTTCTCCCCCTGGTCCGAATCCGGAACCCGGTGTTCCTATAACACCTGTTTCGAAAAGAAGTTTATCAAAGAAATCCCATGAGGAGATTCCCCCGGGAGTTTTTATCCAGACATAGGGTGCGTTAACACCACCATAAGCAGTTATGCCCACATCTTTTACACCTTTCATTATAATTTTGGCATTTTCCATATAGAAGTTTACAAGATTTCTGGATTCTTCTAATCCCTTGTCAGAAAATACAGCCAGGGCTCCTTCCTGTACAATATTTGAAGCACCGTTAAAAAATGTAGACTGTCTTCGGTTCCATATATCTCTTATTTCACCGGGTTTTGTTCCTTCTACAACCAGTTCGACCGGAACTACTGTCCATCCCAGTCGGACTCCTGTAAACCCTGCAAACTTTGAAAGACTGTTTATTTCCAGAGCACACTCTTTTGCTCCTTCAATTTCGAAAATTGATCTTGGCAGAGTAGTATCAGATATGTATTCACTGTATGCAGCGTCAAAAATTATTACTGCCTTATTTTCTTTTGCGTAATCAACAAACTTTTTCAGTTGTTCGTGGGTTGCAACAGACCCTGTCGGATTGTTAGGGCTGCATAGATAAATTAAATCGACTTTATTCTTCGGGAGCTCCGGGAAGAAATCGTTTTCTTCTGTACAAGGCATGTAGATAAACCCATTGTACTCTCCCTTTTCTGCTGAGTAATTCCCTGATCTGCCGGAAATAACATTTGAATCAACATAAACAGGGTAGGCAGGATCCTGCACTGCAATAATAGAATCAGGAGAGAATATTGACTGTACATTACTGGAGTCCGGTTTTGCCCCGTCACTGATAAAAAAATCTTCCGGTGATAGAGTTATCCCCTTACTGCTATAATATTCAGATAAAGCCTGGCGTAATTCAGTATTTCCCTGTTCATCACCATAACCGGAATATGTAGCAGGATCAGCAAGATTATTAACTCCTTTTGTCAGTCCTGCTATAATTGCAGGAGTCAGAGCTTCTGTTGTATTCCCAATACCAAGCTTTTTAAGTACTCTATCCGGATATTTTTCCTGAAATTCTTTTGTTCTTCTGGCTATCTCAGGAAAAAGATATCCTGCTGCAAGTTTTTTATAGTTCTGATTTATTCCCGCCACTTGATTTGCTCCTATTTTTTACTGCCCATTATTTAGTAATCAGGTTGTTAGGCTGAAGGCTATTAGAATTGTCTAGATAATTTATCCTTAAATTCTTTTCTCTTTAGCCTAATAGCCTAACATGCTTCAGCCTTCCTTACCTTCTTACCGCCATGGGAATTCCCGTCTTATCTACAATTGCCTTCAGCTTAGCTCTTTTCCCTTCACTTGAAAGTCCACACATCGGGAGCCTGAATACTTCTTCACACCAGCCTCTCATTGCCATCGCAGTTTTTATTGGAATGGGATTTGTTTCAATAAACATTGTTTTAAAGAAATTAGCTAAAAGGGCCTCTTTTGCTCTTGCCTCTTCAAACTTACCATCCAGAGCCAGATTTACCATTTCTACCATTTTATCCGGTATAAGATTTGAAGCAACAGAGATAACTCCCTTTCCGCCTGCTTCAATCAGGCTCAGTGTCATATTGTCATCACCGGAAACTACATGAAAGCTGGAATCGGTGCTTGCAATTACATCTTTCATTTGCTGGAGATCACCAGAAGCCTCTTTTACAGTTGTAATATTTTCGCACTCTCCAGCAAGCCTTGCAAGAGTTTCTGTTTCGAGGTTTACACCGGACCTTCCCTGGATATTATAGAGAACACATGGAATAGAAATTGAATCTGCAATCGCTTTAAAGTGAAGATAAAGCCCCTGCTGAGTTGGTTTGTTGTAATAAGGGTTTACAAGAAGAACAGCATCGACTCCTGATTGCTCCGCATGTTTGGAAAGTTGTATGGCTTCACTTGTTGCATTACTTCCTGTTCCTGCAATTACAGGAACTCTACCGGCAGCTACTTCTACTGTCAGTTGAATTACCCTGTCATGTTCTTCATGGGAGAGTGTAGGACTTTCCCCGGTTGTTCCGCATGGAACCAGCCCGCTGACACCGCTGGCAATCTGAAATTCAATCAGATCCTTGAATGCCGCCTCATCAAAAGCTCCATCTTTTGTAAATGGTGTAATTAATGCCGTATAGACACCTTTAAGATTAGTCATTGCTTTTATCTCCTCTGGTTGCATAGGCGAGCAGTCAACTTGTTGACGACCAGCCTTCTATTATATTCTGCATCATATCATTAATATTAAAAAATCCAGTTCTATTTTCTATCCACTCTGCAGCTGTAACTGCACCGGCTGCAAAGCCCTCTCTTCCTCTGGCAGTATGTCTTAACTCAATTGTGTCTACAGGACTGTCAAATGCAACCAGATGAGTACCGGGGATACTGCCTCCCCTTGTTGAAGATATATGCAGTTCTTCCGGATTTATCTTTCTTTTTAGTTCTTCCGAAACTATTGAGGTTTTCCTGTCAATATTCTTTAACAGGATATCTCCAAGCATCACTGCTGTTCCAGAAGGGCTGTCAGCTTTTTGATTATGATGGAATTCGTGGATAAAAGGATCGTATTCTGTGAAAGAATTCATAATTTGAGTGGTCTTATCCAGAATTGAGAAAAATATATTAACTCCGAGAGAAAAATTGCCGGACCATATAACAGCAGATCTATTTTTTTCGGAAAGAGCCCTCATCTTATCCATATCTGAGTACCATCCTGTTGTGCCAATTACAATTTTTTTACCTGCAGAGCATACGATCTCAGCATTTTTTATTGCTGCCCGGGGAATAGAGAAATCAATCACAACATCAACTTCATTCAGTATTTCTTTGGAAAGGCTTTTTTCACTTGCATCAGATGCTATTGGATCAATTGTGGCAATAATCACATGTCCTCTTTGTTCTGCTGCTTTTTCAATTATTCTGCCCATTCTTCCATAACCGGAAATTATTATTTTCACAGAAACCAGTCTCCTGTTTACAGTTTGATATGATTAGTGTAAAATAGTACACTAAATTGTTTAGTATGTCTATATGCAAACAAAAAGTTTTTATAATAACAACCGGTTAGAAGGAGAGTCTATGGAATCAGTCAGCAGTATGGTAAAGTATCTTCTTGAGAACAAACCCTTTTTACTGGATGCATTGAGTAGGGGAATCCTGAGTCTTGGAAACCTGGCATCTGAGTTTAAACCGGATATCGAGAAATCACTGGGCAAGGATATAAAAGAAACTGCCATTGTAATGGCTCTCCGGCGATATGGTGATGAAGTTCGTCAACATCAGGAATTGACAGTGTCCACCAATATTTCAGGTGAAATTCTGATGAAAACAAATATTTGCGATTTTAACGTGCAGAAATCTACAAATTTACTTGGAAGACTGAAAACCCTCTATGAAATGGTAAATATCGAGCGGGGTGATTTTTTAAATATAATTATTGGAAATAATGAAGTAAGTATTTCAGTCAGCGAAAAGTACTACAGTACTATTGAAGAGTTTTTATCCGGGGAAAAATTATTCAACTACTCCAAAGGATTAGTATCTTTAACTGTGATTTTTGATGGTGACTTTCTTCATACTCCCGGGATTGTTTCGCAGGTTATGCATCACTTTGCCTGGGAAAATATCAATATTTACGAAATAGTATCTACAATGACAGAGCTGACTTTTGTGATTGAAAATAGAAATTCCATTAAAGGCTATGAAGTGCTGCAGAAGTATCTGGAACATATGAAGAATAGCTGAGACTGATCGTTTATCTCTGATCAGGAAAACAGTCTCTTTTTTGTTTGAATCTTAGTACGCAAACTGACACCTGCAATATCACAGGCATATTTAAGTTCTATTTCATGATCTTTTGTTGAAAAAAGAGCTACAGTCCCTTCTGTAGTACTTATTGTAATACTTTTAATCTCCGGGATCTTCTGAAGAGCCTTCCTTATCTTTTCTCCCTTTTCATCAGAAAGATTATCTATTATGTAAGTATGTAATTTTAACTTTGCCATATGTTTAAGATATATTATTTATTAAATAATGAAAAGATAAAAAAAAGTTGTGATATAGTTGAAAAATTGAACTTTAAGCGGTATTGTTTAGACTGATTACAAATTATACAGGAGAAAAACATGAAAAAGATTACAATTGCTCTTTTAGTCGTTATGATTGCACTTTTTGCAGTGTCCTGCGCTTCAGCGCCTGCCCCGGTTGAACCAAAAAAATCAAACCTGCCGGACTTTGTTCTTAATCCGCCAATGGCAACAGATGCTATCTATGGTGTTGGTTATGCAAAGCAGTCTTCAATGGCTCTATCTATTAAGGTAGCAGAGACAAATGCAAGAGCAGATATTGCAAGTCAGATTGAAACAACTATTCAGGAAGCAATAACTGCATATGCTCAGGAAGCAGGTGTTGATGAGAATACACAGTTAATTAGTTTTGTTGAATCAATAACACGACAGATTACAGATACAACCTTAAGTGGTGCAACTCCAAAGAGCAGAGTTCCTATGGATGACGGTGGTGTTTGGGTCTTAATGGTATACAGCAAAAATGCTCTTATCGATTCATTTGAAGAAGTTGCAGCAGGATTTGAAAGAAATGAGGATGCAGCATTTGCAGAGTTCAAAGCAGCACAGGCTCTGGAAAAACTTGACTATCAGCTTGCTAACAATCCAACCGTGTCAAAACCTGTAGAGTAGAACATATTTATAGAGAAAAGGCTGTTTCTGTAAAGGGAACAGCCTTTTTTTGTAATTTTTATGGTAAAATAGTTTAAATAATATTAAGATACGTTTATGAAATTTATAATCAGAATCCAATTGATCATATTTATATTAGCTGCTTTATTATTAATTTCCTGTACTTCTACTCCTTCAAATAAGGGCTCTGGTAATAAAGAGAGCTCCGACATTTCAGTAGAGGTTGATAAATACATTGATCCGGTAATTGTAAAAGGTGTAATTGATTTTACAGATCCTTTGTATAGCTTTTTATGGAATACCTCTCCCCATAACGGGACTCTTGTGTTTTTTTCTTCCATACCCATAAAAGCCAATAGAGAAGAGGAGGTCAGGTTTGCGGCAGCAGATGCAGCCAGACAGGCTTCAATACTTTACAATGCAAAAGTGGATGCAAAATTTGCTGTAAAGAGTAATAACAGAGATCTGGGATTTCTGGAAGCCATCAATATACAGTATGATAACGGTCTTGCTGGTGATCTTGAAGCAAAGATAAAGATTCTGCATCATTACAGGGATAATGAAGGAACTTATATTCTTGCAGAGCTGGATGGTGTAAACTACAGAGGGAATTTCGACGCAGGATCCGGAGAAGAAAATGATCCTGACTGGCTTTTCAATGTACCTGTACTTCCAGGTTATCTTGTAAGTATTGGGGCTGTTCAGCGCAGTCGCTATAAAATCGATTCGATAAGGAAAGCCGATGAACAGGCCCTTGCGAGCCTGGCAAAACAGGTTTCTGTAGTTGTTAAAGCAAAGCGGACTGATCAGGAATCAGAAATATCAGGTTCGTCATTCAGTGAAACCAATTATGAAGTGACATCTGCATTTATCAGAGGTTTTTATGTACTGGGTCGATGGAGTACAGATAATGGCAATACCTATCATACCCTTGCTGTATGTCCGGTAGATCAGTAGGGTGAATCCATGAATTACCCCTACTATATTTAATATTGACAGTCTAATTTGATAAGGGAGTATTGGAATATGAAGAAGTTTGCAGTAGTATTCGGTATATTAATATTTATTTTATCCTGTGCCACAAGTGGGCCGGCAGACAGCAGTGTGGATACTGATCGACCTGAATGGACTAATAGTTTCCCTGCTGAAGATGGTTTTTACATTGGTATAGGAACCTCAAATACAGGGAATGAATCTGAAGATCGAAAGATCGCAGAGGACAGAGCCAGAACAAATATTGCAGCTTCAATTTCCACAAAGCTTCATAGCGAAACTGAGATCTATTCAAGGGAAGATTCTGAAGGGGATCTTTATAATTACGTAGAGGAAGAAGTTACAGCTGTTGTTGAGCAGAGTCTTTCCGGTGTAGAGACAGTAGATACTTATTATTCAGAAAGTGCCGGGTCCTGGGTATATATGAAGCTTTCTATTGCCCTCTGGGAGAAGATTCAGAAAGAAGAGATGGCTGCCTTAGTTTCACGAATAAAAGAATTTCTTACTCCTGTTCTAAATGATTTTGACAGACCTCTTGTTACAAAATTGAAGGAATTAATAAAAGCCCGGAATCTGATTTTGGAATCTCCATATGCCGGTATGTTAAAAACAACATTTCTGGGAGAAGCAGGGTCTTTTGTAGATATTATTGACTCTATTCTGAAACAGCATCTTGATTCAATTTATTTAAGTGTAAAGCCCGGGGCTTTAGATGTTGAAACAGGACAGGGGGCGTCTTTCAAAGTTGCAATTGCCTCGAATAAATCCTCCAGAATTGGAAATATGCCTTTATCTTTTGTAACTGATTCAGGAGCAAGTATTATCAATTCCCTGAGTGATCAGGATGGAAATTTTAAAAGTGAGATCAAATCCAGTGAATTGGATATGGGTAAGAATTATATTACCCTCATCATAGATGGGGAATCGATTGGTTTTGACAAATCTCTTCGGTTTTTAACTTTCCCTGAAAAAGAAATCATTGTTGATGTTCAGACAGTTTCCATAGGTCTTAAGGTTACAACTCCTGATGGCATTGATCTCTATGGTATTGATGGAACAGTGAAATCGCTTTTTTCATCCCGTAATCTGCCCTTTAAAATTGGATCAGTTGATTCTCCTTATATAGTATTTGATATTAAAATTTCAGATTTCCCAAAATATCTGGAAGGTGCTCCGGACATGGCTCAGGCAAGGGCTGTCATCTCTTTAATAAAAAAAGGGAAGACTATCTTTAGTTTTGAGAGTGATCAGTTTAAAGATGGCGGACTTACACCGGAACAGGCACACGACAGGGCTGTTGAAAAGCTAATAAAAGGGCTGGAAACTAATCAGGAATATGTAAAAGGGATAGTGGAAGCCCTTTCTTTAAATTAGAAGTCTCTTAAGTAGAAACTGATTAATTATCAACAGGATGGGCAGGTTTAATGAATCAAACTCAGGTAAAAGAACTCCTCCTTCAGCTGAAGGAGGGTGTCGAAGAATTTTCGGTAATCTTCTCCGGAAAGAAAAGTAAAAAGGTTGATGGTTTATATAAACCGGAATCCAGAGAAATTATTATACATAATAGAAATACAGAAGACCAAAATGCAATTATATATACTGCAATTCATGAATTTGCCCATCATATACATGTAACGAATTCTCCCGTGCCTGTTTCCAGAAGAGCCCATAGCAAAGAGTATTGGGCAATACTTCATGGACTCCTGGGTGACGCGGAAGGTCTGAATATCTATTCCAACAAGTTTAAAACAGAACCTGATTTTATGACCTTAACAAGGGAAATTAAAGATAAGTTTATCCTTAAAAATGGTGAAATGATGCGAGATTTCGGTAAACTTCTCCTGAAATCCTATTCACTTTGTCTTAAATATGATATGAGTTTCGACGACTATGTGGACCGTGAGCTGGGATTGGGGCGAACTGCAGCAAAACAGCTTATTAGTGTCTATAAGGAAGATATAAATCCTGAAGTAGGGTATGAAAATATGAAAACCCTTTCCAGAATAAAACCCGGGGATGACCGTATACGGGCCGAGGAGGCTTTTCTAAATGGAAGCAGCCCCGATTCTGTAAAAAGCCAGTTTACTTCATCGGCATCTGCACCTGAAGATCCTGTACTTCGACTACAGAAGGAAAAGCAGAGAATAGAGCGCAGTATAGCCAGTTTTAATAAGCGCCTGGGTGAAATCGAGAAGAGTCTTAGTCTTATTACAGGCAAATGACAGGAGAATAATATGAATGAACTTTTATGGATGGCAATGCTTCTTGTTAACTTTGGAGCCATACTTATCAGTTACCGGATTTGGGGTAAGGCAGGACTTTATTTATGGGTCCCCATTGCAGTTATTGTTGCGAATATTCAGGTAACAAAAACTGTTGAATTATTTGGACTTACCGCTACACTTGGGAACATTGTTTATGCAACAA
>CBDVAD010000142.1:0-8186 GCA_965371875.1 uncultured bacterium | reverse complement strand
TTTTATGGTATAAAAAGCACTCCCAATATTATTATCCCCGAGATAAGATCACCAATTGATATACTGATATTTATAATATTAGTATTGATGCCAAATAAATCATTAACAAACCTTGCAGCCTGGTTTATATTGGAATCATAGTTAATTAGCCCCTGCAACCCCATCAACAGGAAAAATAGCCCTACCGCAACCTGCAGTAAAAAAAATGATCCATATTTTCTGGTACCAGCCATATATCACTCCTAACTAAAGATTTTATTCAATATATCCGGAAATATACCTTTTGACTATAAGCAATTTTTTCTTTTGGTTGAAATTGCCTGTTTTATGAGATAATACTTATCTAAAGGAGAAATTACAAATGAAAAAAATTCTACTAATAGTATTAATTCCACTATTACTAATGGGATGTATTTCCAGTGGTGTAACAGTAAAGGTAAATAAAGATGGAAGCGGAGAGATAGTCCAGACATTTAAGATAAAAAGAGATTTTGTGGGGTTTATGTCAATGTCCGAGGAACCAACTGATCCCAATTTAATCGACAGAGAAGCTCTGGAATTAGCTGCAAAAGCTATGGGAGAAGGAGTCACCCTTTCAAGAGTAGAACCAATGCCGGAAAATTCTCCATATGCAGGGTATAAAGCATATTTCGAGTTTACAGATATCTCTAAAATCAGAGTCAATGCAGAGCCGTCTACATCACCGGAGTCATCTGCGGAAGATAACGATTGGATCAGTTTTGATTTTGATAAGGGTTCGACAAGTAAACTTACAATGTATCTTCCTGAAGAAGAGGAAGAAGGTGAAGCAATTACAGAGGAAAATGGTGAGATTGAAGCCTCCGCAGATGAGAGTATGGGAGACCAGCTAAAGGAAATTTACAAAGATATGCAGTTCTGGATGAAGGTTGAAGTTAATGGGAAAATAACAGATTCCACCGCATCTTTTGTGGATGGATCAACAATAACTATCTTTGACATGAATTTTGAGAAAATTGTTGAAAATGATGAATTGTTCAAGAAAGTTACAGGTGACGATCCCGGATCCATGAAAGAATATAAAGATGAACTGGCTACAGCTGGTGTTTTTATTGATGATCAGCAGGAGATTGTTGTTAGTTTTAAATAGATATCGTAATCGTCGTAGGGGGAGTCACGGGGGATTTGCTTTGCAACCCCCCCGTGGCTCCCTCTACGACACTCAACCCTCCAGACCATATAGATCGAACTCCAAAGCCAACCCTTCCATGCAGTCCAAACCAACAATCTCAGTATCATTTTTATTAAACCTTATAACCTCAGTCCCCTTGAAATCCTTTTCAAG
Source organism: uncultured bacterium (assembly GCA_965371875.1). Classification (GTDB taxonomy): domain Bacteria; phylum Spirochaetota; class Spirochaetia; order B11-G9; family B11-G9; genus JAJRQE01. The sequence goes on along the minus strand of CBDVAD010000142.1, from coordinate 6,862 downwards.
GATTTTACAGATGGACTCATCTCCAACAAACTTATTTAAAATTATATATGGGATAGTCATATCAAGATCCTTCAGTCTTATCACAATATCTCTCGATTCGGATAATGAAAGTTTGTCAGGATTCATTACAACAATAATCTTAGTATTTTTACTGTCTACAAATTTGTCTAAAAGTTTCTGATAAACCTTAATCAGATCTTCAATCCTCTTCAGAACAGGATCTTTTTCAATCTCTGTACCTTTTTTCCCTTCCTTAATTTTTGTGACAATATCCTTCTTGTTTAAAATCATCTGCCTGAACTTTACAAGTTCCTTTAACCACAGAAGAGACACAGATGGTAATGCAAGGAATTTCAATGTCAGTGCAGTAGGAGGAGTATCAAATATTATATAGTCCCTGTCACCATACTTTTCAATAGTATCCTGAAGAGCCAAAAGTACTGCATACTCCTCCAAACCGGGAGAATACTTTAGAGTCTTAAAATATTTGTGCAGATTAAAGGCTTCCTGATATTTATATACACTCTTGAACTCCTTTTCAGTATCCATTAAGTATTTTTTAACCCATAACTCCAAATTTGTTTCCATTACTGATAACCCTGATATTACATCCAGAGGAGTTGAATTAAGTTTACAATCGAATATATCATGAAGATTATGAGCAGGATCAATGGAATTAAGAAGAACCTTCTTCCCTGCTTTTACAAGTTTGTATGCAAATAGTGCAGAACTTGTAGATTTACCAACACCACCTTTTCCTGTAAAAAATATTACTTTCAATCTACCGCTCCCCTATACTTCCCCTAGTATTTCAGTTATTTCTGCAAGTGCATCGTGAGCAGTTGCTACTTTTGTAAACATTAGTTGGAGCTCTCTCTCCATAAGAGGAAGAAGCTGCAAAGTGATATGAACTGGAGGGGAAGGCATCCCAGTGAAGGAACCAAACAACAGAAGAGCAAAAATATGTTCCATTTCCTCTATTTCATATTCAATAATACGTGTTGCATTTTCACGGTTAACTGTTCCCATGTCATGAAAGAATTCAACTACCGCTGACATTAATTTTTTTAGAATCAATCCAGATGCTCCAGCTTATATATCTTAAGTTCATTTACTATCTTTTCTTTGAAGGGTAGAGCACTGTATATTCCATAGAGAGCTGCCAGGATGGATCCATACATGTAAAGGGAAGAAACTATAAAAAGATATGCAAGGGACGCTGAAACCACAGCTATGCTGCATACTGTAATCACCTTCTGCTGATAGGCCAGATACTCTGTCTTTCCGATACTATTCTTCTTTATATATTTGCTATGAAATGAGGTTCTGAGGAAGACAGGCAGAGCTGCTCCGAGAGCCACCGATAGAATAAAGAGGATAATACCCCAGACACGAATACTTCCGGGAGGAGAGATTCTAATTCCCAGCTGGTGAACAACCACAACACCCGCGAATAATAATAGCGGTAGCGCCATACTGATCAGGAACACACTCCACAGTTTTTTTAAAATATACCCGGTATTATTTATCAGCATACACCCACTCCAATCCTCAATCCTATGTGATAATTAGGAGGGGCACGATTCATCGTGCCCCTCTTGAAAAAACAATCAAATTTATCCGAATTACCCCGAATGACCTAAGCTTCCTGCTTTTTGAAAAGCCTTGCAAAACCTTCAAAAGCTACCCAGAAGGCAATAATAATTACAAGTCCATTTATAACCATTAACAGAACATTCCCTGATCCGATGAAGTTGGATTCGTTTATAAAAAGAGCCCATATAGTCATAATAACCATAAAAACTGCTGGAATGGCTGTAATGAGATATTTTACCCCGCCTTTGCTTTTCAGATAAACAGAAAGAACAATGAGAGTAAGACCTGCAAGTGTCTGGTTGACAGCTCCAAACAAAGGCCAGAGTGTAAGAGCGCCTTTTCCGTCTGCACCGTTATAGAATGCGAGGATAAGGGCAGTAATTACAGCAAAACCTGTGGCAGCATATTTACCTTTAAGGAAGTTGATCTTGAAATGGCCTGCCAGTTCCTGAACAACATAGCGCTGCAGTCTTGTTGCGGTATCCAGGGTGGTTCCGGCAAAAGAAGCAACAAAAACACCAAAGATAACAATTGCAACTGATTTTGGAACACCAACAGCAGCTGCCATATTTGCTGCTCCAACAACAAAAGCGGAAATCTTGGATCCCAGACCTGCTGAAGCCGCCCAGGATGAGTAATGCTCTGTCCAGGCTGCGGCACCGGTGAGCATACCGGCATCCTTTGTCTGATAAGCCATACCTATTCCGGCTGTAACAGCAATTATAACCAGAGTCGCCAGGGTACCCTCCATTATCATGGAACCGTAACCAACAGCTACTGCATCAGGTTCCTTTGCTACCTGCTTGGCGGATGTACCGGAGGCCACCAGAGCATGAAAACCTGAGATAGCACCACAGGCAATAGTTATAAACAAAAAGGGCCACATCGAAGGAGCACCTTCAGGATGGAGTTGTACGGCAGGTGCAACAATTTCCAGCTTTCCGGAGAAGGCTGCTGCAAATACTCCGAGTACAAGCAGACCCATAGCGATCACCAGCTGCCACGCATTGATATAGTCACGAGGCTGTAAAAGTGTTGTTACCGGTAGAGTAGAAGCAATAAAAGCATAGACCAGAAGTATTATAGTCCATGATCCTGTTGGCCCCATAGAACCTATAGCAGGAAGGGAAATTGGTATGACAGTACCAAGCATAACTGTCACATACATTGTAATAACAGCAATGGCAGTTGCCAGGTTTATACTTGCACCCTTTTTATAGATAAAATGACCCAGAATAATAGCTATTGGAAGCTGCATCCAAACTGGAAATACTGATTGAGGATACATAGAGAAGATAACTGCAATAACAAGCCCGAAAATAGCGATTACAATCCACAGCTCAAGAAGAACTATAACAAAAAAGATTGTACGGGTTCGCTTGTTTATATAATTCCCTGTAATATCCGATATAGATTTACCCTGATTTCTCAATGAAATGACAAGCGCTCCAAAGTCGTGGACTGCTCCCATTACAATTGTACCTACAAGGACCCAGATGACGGCTGGAAGCCAACCCCAGATTACACCGATAGCCGGGCCGACAATAGGTCCTGTGCCTGCAATAGATGTAAAATGGTGACCGAAAATAATCCCCTTCCTTGTAGGGACATAATCTGTACCATCTTCCATCTCCACTGCAGGTGTTTTCGCCTTTTCACTCAGATTGAATATCTTCTGGCTGAGAAATTTACCATACACTTTGTATGCCAGAATATACCCAACAAAAACCACTACCATTAATAAAACAGCATCCATTAGATACCTCCATATAAAATTTGACCTTACTTTATCTGTATAAGACCTCAAAGGGTGTTATTTTAAATGGAATACGGAAATTCATACATGAAATGACTTTACACCTAAACTCATACTTAACTTATAGCCATAATTTCCCGAAATCTACTAATATAGCTTCTGGAAACGGGAATTTTCTCGATTAGCCCTTCCATTTCAAGCTGAAATGTATTATTAAACCAGATATCGATCTTCTTTATATGATTAAGATTAATAATATAACCTCTGTGACAGCGAAAAAAGATTTCATCATCCAGTAATTCATCTATTGAAGTTATGGATTTTGAATAATGGAATTCCCCCTCGATTGTCAGGATCTTGACATCTCTGCCCTCGGCGGAAACAGCGACAATATCATCAATCAGAATTGGTTTAAAGTGCTCACCCTGAGGTATAGTAATATGCTTTGGAGAAGATTCCTGTCGCTGGATTTTTTCTATCAATTTGCTGATTGAATTGAATTCGGCATCTTTTTCAGAATTCCTCTGTGATACAAATCTCTCAATACTCTTTTCAAGTCTCTCCCGGCTAAAGGGCTTTAGAATATAGTCAAGGGCATTAATTTCAAAAGCCTTTATCGCAAATTTATCGTAGGCTGTTGTGAAAATAATCCCTGGTGGATTGTTATCCATCTGAATTCTTTCTGCTACTTCAAACCCATTCATCTCCGGCATTTTAATATCCAGAAAAACAAGATCCGGTATAAATCTTTCTACAAATTCAAGCGCTTCATGGCCGCCTTCAGCTTTACCAGTTATACTGATATCAGGAATCTCTTTAAGAAGAAATTCCAATTCCTCCCTGGCCGGTTTTTCATCATCAACTATTAGTATTCTTATCATCAGACTGTTCCTGGTATACGAATTGTCACTTTTGTGCCCCGCCCTCTTTTGCTGTCAATCAAAAGATTATATTTTTCTCCATATTTTGTAATAAGACGTTTATTAATATTAGTAAGTGCAATTGATTCATTCCTGTTATTCCTCAGCAGCGTTTTTAATTGGTCCTCATCCATTCCCACCCCATTATCTTCAACAGTAATAATAATTTTTTTCCTGTCCACTTTTGCCTCTACCAGGATCTCTCCACCATCTCTCTTTACCATCACCCCATGCTTGACAGCATTCTCAACGAGGGGCTGCAGGAGAAATGGAGGTATATAAAAGTCAAGGGAAGAGGGAATTTTAAAATCAACTTTCAGCTTATCACCAAATCGTGCCTTTTCAATTTCGAGATATGCCTTGATATGTTCAACCTCCTGATGAATACTAACCTCTGTTTTTTCCACCTGAAAACTATTCCTGAATAACAGACTCAAATTCTGAAGAAGTGTTCTGGCAGCTTCAGGATCAGTTCTAACCAGAGATACAATAGTATTAATTGCATTAAACAGAAAATGGGGATTTATCTGGGCCTGAAGAGCCTTTAGTTCCGCTCTGTCCAGCAGCTTTGCCTGTTCTTCAATCATACGAAGTTCAATTTGTGTAGAAAATAACGATCCAAGGCCTTTGGCAAGATTTATATCAACAGGTGAAATAGCATTTTTCGACTCTCTGTAAAGCTTGAGCGTTCCTATTATATCATCACCCTGCATTAAGGGAATTACTACTGCTGACTCCAAACTGCAATGCGTGTTTGTACAACGGATCTGTTCTTTAGAATTGGCAATCTGCAGCTTATGGGATTTTATAGCCTTAAGTGTAAGATCAGTCTGAAGAGCTCCTCCTGACGGATGATGAGCAGCTCCTTCACCAGCATGAGCAAGGATTAAGTCTCTGTTCGTAAATGCAACTGCTGATAAGTCTGTATTCTCCAGAATAATCTTTGCAGTTGACCGGGCAGTCTCAGCATTAAAGCCATGCCTAAAGTGCTGAATAGTTTTACTGGCAATACGAAGGACAATCTCGGCCTGATTAGCTGCAACCCTATCCTCTTCTTTTTTTATACTATTGATAATGGCAATAAAAATCCCAATTGCTATTGCATTTGCACCTATCATAGGGATAGCTATGATCATAACCAGTTCAAGTGCCTCATTAAAGGGGCGTACAATAAGAAGAATAAGCAGCATCTGCATAATCTCTGCTGCTGCGCCAGCAACCAAAGCAAAGAACCACTTTTCCTCAACTCTCTCCATCCGTTTACTGAGTAAACCACCTAAAAGACCTTCCAGAATAGTGGAGAGCATACAGGCAAAAGCAGTGAATCCACCTATATCGATTGCCCATCTATGGAATCCCGCTATCATCCCTGCAAGCAGACCCGCAAGTGGGCCTCCAATAAGTCCTGCAACAAAGACCCCTACAACTCTGGAGTTTGCAATCGCTCCATGGACAGGAACTCCCATATAAGTACCAACAATGCCTAATCCCCCGAAAAGGATCACTATTACAGCAAGCTCCCTCTTCCTCTTACGTTTACGGGTAAGTATACGTTTTACAGTTCGTGATTGAGATATTGCAAAAGCAAGAATTGCAATGAGTCCTGCCTGGTTGACAAGAGTTTTAAGAATTTGAATCATCATACATGATTATGTTCCGGTATTTCTGAATCTGCAAGAGTTTGTTTCATAGTCAAATAAAAAAAATAAAAATAATCATTTTTTATGGAACTTTTTTAGAACAAAAGCGACTAATGAATAAACAATGAAGGAGAAGTTCCATGAAAAATTTTATATTTATTATGATAATTCTTGCACTTGTTGTATCAACAGTAAGTGCTCAGGATATCTATGATTCCAGACTACTGGCACGAATTGGTATGAGTGCAGAAGAAATCAGAGAGATCCAGGAAATACAATTCCGGATGGAGCAGCAAATCAGGCTTTACAATGCAGACTTGAATATTCTCAAAGCCCAACTGGAAAAATTGCTTCTTAATGAGAACCCGGATATGGATGATGTGAGAACTACTATAAGAAAAACTATACAATTAAGAAGTCAGAGTGAAATTACCAGAGTGGAAGCACGAGTTCTGACCAGACAAAAAATGGGTACTCAGAATTGGGAGAACATGTTAAAATTACTGACAAAACTTAGACAAGTACAAAGAACACAGGATAATGCACCAATACAAAATGGGGTAGAACCTAATGCAAGAACAGGTCAGAATAGTGGAATTCCCAATCCAAGAAACTAATACCAATACAGAGAGTCTTTCTGACGAAGTTTGTATCTTAAAATTCTCTGAACTTAATGACGAGGCGGCATTTAACTGCCTCGTCAACCGTTACAGCAGATCTATAAGAAGAATAATTATTACAGTTATTAAAGGACCGGAAGAAGATATTGAAGATGTTGAACAGGAAATATTACTGGCTCTTTATAAAAACCTTCCAGAATTTTCATTCAAATCCAGTTTTAAAACATACCTGTTCAGAGTATGCAGAAACAAGGCTATTTATTTTATAAGGAAAAGAAAACGCCGGGTCAGTATGGAGAAAAATATAACTAAACATCAGGAAATACCCGA
>CBDVAD010000141.1:0-8241 GCA_965371875.1 uncultured bacterium | reverse complement strand
GAATAACTCCAACCAGAGCGGTGCGTTCTGTCAGGAGATCATCAAGTTTATCCAGTTCCAGTTCACCATGCTCATTTATCGGGATAAACTTCAAACTGCAGCCGGTCCGCATCGATAGAAGCTGCCAGGGAACCAGATTACTGTGATGTTCCATCTCTGAAAGGAGAATTTCATCATCAGGACCAAGGCTGCTTCCAAAGGAAGAAGCAAGCAGATTGATGGACTCTGTAGTATTCCGTGTAAAAATTACTTCATGACGATGCTTAGCATTGATAAAAGACTGAACCTTGTCCCGACTACCTTCATATATTGCTGTAGCCTCCTCCCCAAGAGTATGAAGAGCCCTGTGGACATTTGAATTATTTTCACTGTAATAACTGCTCATCGCTTCTATTACCTGTATTGGTTTTTGAGCTGTGGCAGCAGTATCCAGGTAGACAAGATCTACAGGGACATTACTGCCAACCAAATTCAGCTTCGTTTGTAGAATTGGGAACTCTTCTCTTATCTCACCAACACTCTTTCCATTTGCAAATATCCACTCCCTTACCATCTAGTAAACAGCCTCCCTTTGCTTAAGTTTATCTACCAGAAACGGGGAACAATACGATTTAATTCCATCTGACAACTGATCATATATCTGACTAAGGAAACCTTCAAGAATCATCTGCCGGGCCTCCTCTCTGTCCAAACCTCTGGATGTAAGATAGAGAATCTGTTCCTCGTTTATTTTTCCGGTTGTAGACCCATGGCTGCATTTTACATCATTATTTCGAATTTTCAAACTTGGTATTGAATCTGCTCTCGCGCCACTGTTTAGTACAATATTATTATTTGTAAGATAGGCATCTGTAAGTGAAGCATTTTCTTCAACTTCTATCAGTCCCTGATAGATACTTCGTCCCTTATCGCTGACTATAGATTTAATTACAGCCTGACTAAAACAATCCTTTTCTTTGTGATGCTGAACAGTTCTCATATCTATGTGGCTATTTTCTCCGGATATTATAATACCAAACAACCGGGTGTCTGCTTTCTTACCGGCAAGATCAACCTCAGTCCTGGACTTTATCAACTTCCCCCCGGTATATGACTGAAAATCGGATAAAAAGGATTCTTTTGAAAGATCAAAAAACCTGTTTAAGAACATTACAGAATCATCACTGGTATCAGATACTGTCGCCGTGTGTATATTCGAATTGCTTCCACTTAGAACATTTAACTGGCCTGAGATATTTGAACACGCGGTCGCTGTAATTTTTTGAATAATTTGAACTTCTGCTTCTTTACCGGCATTTATAAAAAGATTAGGTAAAAAAGTTTCATTACCGTCAGTAGAATCAAACTCCACAAGGATTGGTTTTTCCATTGTGAGATTATCCGGAATTATTATAAATATAGAATCTTTAAAGCTGCTTAATGCTAAATTTCCAGTTCTGTTATCCACGCAACCAGCCGCATGTTCTGCTGACTTAACTATTAAACCCAAAATTTCCTTATCCTCCGATATCGGGAACAAGGGGTCATATACGAAAATCCCTTCAGCAGCACCTTCATTTATTTTTATTTCAGCTGGTGCTCCGGATACTTTTCTAATATGAATAGCAAAATCATCACTCTCAAATGCTTCAGGAGACAAGACTGAAGATGTTTCTTTTTTATCCGGTTGAAGAGTGAATCCACTCAGATCATACTTTGCAAGATTGGTTCTTCTCCATTCTTCGCTTGCAGGAGTGGGCCATTGACCAGAAGAAAACTTTTCTCCTGAAATCCGGGTTATTTCATTTAAAGTCTGTGTTAAATTTTGTTTTAATTTTTTATCAGCCAACTGATTTCTCCATTTCGAGCTCTATTAATCTGTTCAGCTCAACTGCATACTCCATGGGAAGTTCCTTTACCAGTGGATCAAGGAAACCATTGACGATCATTGTTGATGCACTTTCCTCATCGAGTCCCCTGGACATCAGATAAAATAGCTGATCTTCAGATATTCTACTTACACTGGCCTCATGCTCGAGGATTACATCGTCTGAGCTAACTTCCATATAGGGGAATGTATTGGATACTGATTTATCATCAATTATCAGAGCATCACATACCACTTTCGATCTGGTATTTTTGACACCATCAGCTACCTTTATCAAACCTCGGTAGGTAGAGATACCGCCATCTTTGCTTATTGATTTTGATGTAATTACAGATGTAGTATCATCTGCAAGATGAATTACTTTACCACCTGTATCCTGTTCCTGGTTAAAACCTGCATATGCTATAGAGAGAATTTCTCCATGAGCGCCAGGTTCTTTAAGAAAGACGGAAGGGTACTTCATAGTACGTTTACTGCCTATGTTTCCATCCACCCATTCGACAGTGGCATTTTTATAGGCAAAGGCTCTCTTTGTAACAAGATTGTAGATATCCCCGGACCAGTTCTGTATGGTCGAATATCTGACACGGGCTCCCTCTTTGGCAATAATCTCCACAACGGCGCTATGAAGGGAGTCGGTCGTATAAACGGGAGCTGTACAACCCTCGATATAATGAACAAAGCTTCCCTCTTCAGCAATAATCAAGGTGCGTTCAAACTGTCCGAAATTTTCTGAGTTTATTCTAAAGTAAGCCTGAAGGGGAATATCAACATGAACTCCGGCAGGGACATAAACAAAACTGCCGCCGGACCATACGGCAGAGTTAAGGGCTGCAAATTTATTATCAGTGTGGGGAATTATTGTTCCAAAATATTTTTTAACTATCTCCGGATGCTCCCTGACTGCAGTTTCAGGATCACAGAAAATAACTCCCTGTGCTGCAATCTCGTCTTTCAGATTATGATATACAACTTCCGAGTCATATTGTGCTCCGACTCCTGCAAGGAATTTCCTCTCCGCTTCGGGTATTCCAATTCTTTCAAAGGTTTCTTTTATATCATCAGGAACATCATCCCAGGATCTCTGCTGATTATCTACAGGCTTCGCATAGTAGTAGATCTCATCAAAATCAATATCTCCAATATCAGCTCCCCAATTGGGAAACTCTTTTTTAAGGAAGGTCTGATAGGCCTTAAGTCTGTAATTCAACATCCATTCAGGTTCATCCTTTATTTTTGAAATAGCCCTTATAACACTCTCATCAAGCCCTTTCTTTGTCTTAAATACTGATTGATCAGGAAAATAATATCCATGTTCATACTCTTCAAGAGGCAATTGTTCGCTGATACTCATCTGCTTCCTCCGGTATATTAAACTCCTCTCTGATCCAGCCGTAACCTTTGGATTCAAGTTGATCTACAAGATCGCTTCCACCGGATTTGACAATCTTTCCCTGATAGAGAATATGTACAAAATCGGGCTTAATATTTTCCATTACCCTTTGATAGTGAGTAATTAATAGTGCTCCGAAATCTCCTTCTCTAAGTTTATTCACTCCATTGGCTACAGATTTGAGAGCATCGATATCAAGTCCTGAGTCAATTTCATCAAGGATTGCAAAAGATGGTTTTATCATCATCATCTGAATTAATTCCATTCTCTTTTTTTCACCACCTGAAAAACCTTCATTCAAATATCTATTAATAAAATCATGATCAAGTCCAACTGCATTCAGGTTATTTTTCAGATCTTTTATAAAAGCTGATACATTCATCCGCTCTCCCTCAGGAAGCCTCAACTCAACTATCCTTTTAAGATACTTACCTATTGTAAGACCGGGGATTTCCATGGGTTGCTGGAAGGCAAGAAAAAGACCACTTAAAGAACGCTTTGAAACATTCATTTCCAGAAGATCTTCACCATTAAGGGTAACACTTCCTCCGGTTACTATATAATCAGGATGACCAGCCAGAACATTGGACAGAGTACTTTTACCTGAGCCATTCGGCCCCATTAGAGCATGAATCTCTCCTGTATTTATTTCCAGATTGATTCCATTTAGAATCTGTTTTCCATCGACTTCCGCAGTCAGATTTTTTATTTTTAAAGTTTGCATTAAACCTCCTAAGGTTGCATAGCCGAGCAGGGACGAAGTCCCGACCAGGCATTAGACAATTAGATACTATAACCAAGACTAAGCCTGGCTTCATCATTCATTAATTCAGGGCCCCAGTAGGGAGTCCATACAAGATTAGTAGTAATACGCCCTACTCCATTAACACCGGAGACAGAAGTTCTTATCTCCTGCTCCAGATAATCTGCAAGGGGACATCCGGGTGATGTTAAAGAAAAATCTATTGTTACATGATCACCATCAAGATCGACTTTATAGACAAGGCCAAGATCAGTTATTGGAATATTTATTTCCGGATCATAAACACGGGACAGGGCATTCATTATATCTTCATGTTTTAACTTTTCCATTCTAAACTCCACTCACCAGTTCTTTTATGCTTACAGAATCAAGGAAATTATTCCACATTAACTGAAACTTCCCCATTCCATCATGGATTCTGCAGATATCAATCCTTGAACATGAAGATTCGTCCTCCAGACAACTAACAACAAAGCTCTCCCCTGAAACAGCTCGTTTTAAATAGCCAATTGTTAAATCCTCCAATGGAACATTAAGCTCATACCCCCCGCCTGCTCCTTTTACCGATCTTACAATCTCTGCCCTTGCCAGCTTTTGAAAGATCTTTTTTATAAGTTCTTCCGGCAGCTGCATACTCCTTGCAATTTCTCCTGCAGAGCTCCTGACATCCCGTTCTGCAAGCTCAATAAGTCCTATAATTGTATATTCCAGCTCTTTTGATATCTCCATAATCTACCTTTAACTTAATACGACCAATTAAGTCTTATTTAATTTATTACTTTATCTTGAACATGTCAATATATATGATTACTTTTGTTAGATATAAAATGCTGGTCGGAACTTCGTTGCTGGTCGCAAACAAGTTTGCTGCTCGGCTATGCAACCTTAAGGAATAAAATATGAAATACCTGATAATTCTTGGACATCCGGATAAAAGCAGTTTTAACAGCAGTATTGCCGAAGCTGTCGAGGACTATATAAAAAAATCCGGAAATGAAGTGATACTTCATAATTTGTATGAAGAAAACTTTAATCCTGTCCTCTCTCTGGAAGAGATAAATCGAAAATTCAGTTTCGATGAAGCAATTCAGAGATACAGCATTGAACTGTCAAAAGCAGATCATTTGATATTTATACATCCTGACTGGTGGGGTCAGATGCCTGCAATACTAAAGGGATGGATTGACCGTGTATTCAGACAGGGTACTGCATTTGAATATGATGGTCCTGATTTTACAGAAAAAGAGAAAATAGCTCTTCTTACAGGTAAGACAGCAACTGTTATAATAACTACCGACCGGGATCAGGAAAATATGCTAATAGAAAACATATGGAAAAAAGATATCCTTGCATACTGTGGAATAGATGATGCAGGAGTACTTATCCATTTTTCTACTAGAACAGCGGGGATAAAGGAAAGAGAGATGTTTCTTCAGAGAGTCATTACCAGAATCAGCAGAACAGACTAAGGAACGATTGTTATTTAAAATACGCACCGGATCCTAAAGCCATTATCTCTTGTTTTCTTGCCTTATAAAGCTTTAAATATTAAATTCTTATTAAAATTAAATTCCTTCTAAAAGGACGGAGTAAATCATGAACAAATCAAAATTGAGTTTTGGGGTTGTTCTGGTTTCTATTTTCACTCCTCGTATCCGGCCTTCACTATGTTCTACTCCGACTTGATGTAGGCTTGACCGTCATATGCGCCCTTTCTGGGACCACATTTTTCCTCTCCGACCAGGGTGAAGGTTAATTTCAGTCCATCATAAGTCCATTTATATGTTGCAGGAAATGGACAATCTGGATCATTAACACTCGTCTCTGTGTAAAGATTACCATCTATACTGTAGGTTCCTTCTACTTCCGGCAATGTGCTATCAAAATAATAAAGCCAGGTACCATCTTCATTGAATTGGAATATCCAGGTTTTTACAGTCTCATGCACAAATTTTCCAGTTGGGAACTTAACCATCAACGTACTCTTTACTCCATTGGAGCTAACACAGGCCATAAACACCAGCGTTGTAATAAGCAAAGATACGACTACTGTTATTACATATACACATTTCGATTTTGACCTCATAAGGCTCCTCCTTGTAAAGTTGTTTTTGTGAGAAACTGATGCACTATACAAGGAAGATTTGTCTGTTGCAGGAACTATTGTTAAAAATATAATACTTTATTTTTGAAATTGTCAATTTTTACAGGAATATTTTGCGTTGTTGTCCTGGATCAAGTTTATGCACTCTAAAAGATTAATACATATAAGGAACACAGGGTATAGGACTGAAATTGCATGTTACATTCTTATTTGAACATAAACTAACCTTGAAAGTGAACGAAAAGTGGGAGTGGATGTCAATAGTCCATTATCAGGAATCGAGCTTCGTCAGGAATTGTGGTCTAAACACATTCCAATCTTGCTTCCTTTATGGCGTTCTTTTCGGTTGCTTATCCTTCTTCTTTTTATCTGTCTGTTCTTGTTTGCTTTTCTTCTGCTTCTGAGCTTTGTTCTTATCCTTCTTACCACCCTTGTCTCCCATGATTTATCTCCTTTCCTAATATAATTGTTTTCTTACCGCAAAGAGCGTTATGATAAAGTCAGTTCTGGCTTTTCATATCTTCTCCGTCCTTTCTGCTTACAGTAAGTATACAGGAAACAGGAAAAAGGGGAAGTCCCATATCTACCCAAAAAGAATAATACATATAAGCAAAATAGGGTATGGGAGATGATCAAGTACTTATCCATTTTTCTGCAAGAACTGCCGGGATAAAGGGAAGAGAGATGTTTCTTCAGAGAGTGATTACCAGAATCAGCAGAACAGACTAAGAAACGATAGTTATTTAAAATACACACCCAATCCTGAAATCATTATCTCTTATTTTCTTGCATTATAAATTTTTATATATTAAATTCTTGTTAAAATTAAGTTTCTTTTAAAAGTATGGAGCAAATCATGAACAAATCAAAGTTAAGTTTTGGGGTTGTTCTGGTTTTATCAGTATTCCTGCTGCTGTGTTGTTCCAATTCTGAAAAAACCCTGTCACCCCCGGGTCTTGGATATCATTCCATGGCCTACGATGAAGAATCCAATATTACGGTTATTTTCGGCGGTAAACGCGGTAATTATGATGCGTACTTAAATATGACCTGGGCATACAGAAATAATGATGAGACCTGGGCACTAATGACACCTGAAGTAAAACCGCCAACTTATACAGATACTGCAATGGCTTATGACTCAGAATCAGACAGAATAATCATGTTCACCGGACATGACACCTGGTCTTACGATTATAATTCCAATGAATGGCAAAAGCGGAACCCTGCCAGATCGCCTATAGCAGTATTAGGATTCCGTATGTCCTATGATGTGGAATCTGACAGGATGATTTTGTTTGGGATTCCGACAAATGAAACATGGGTCTACGACTATAACTCAGACAAATGGAGATCAATGCAACCTAAGAGTTCACCCCCTGTCAGAGAATATTCAGCAATGGCCTACGACGCTGAATCTGACAGAATTGTCCTTTTTGGGGGAGGCCGAGAAGCAGTAAAAGTTTATCATTATACCATTAACTGTGATGATACATGGCTCTACGATTATAATTCTGATACCTGGACAGAGGTTAAATCCGCTATCCATCCAAATAAACGTGTCTATCATACTATGGCGTATAATCCTTCTATCGATAGAATCATCATGTTTGGAGGGTGGTCTTATGATGATCAGATTCCAATGGACGATCGCTTCTGGACGTTTGATACGGATACCGGGGAATGGGATACATATATATTTGATCAAAAACTGACTCCAAAGAGAAACCATACAATGATATTTGATTCACATACTGAATCGATAATTATCTATGGCGGGCTTGCCAGTACTTTCAAAACAATCGGAATGCCGCTATTTTTATCAGAGAAAATTATCCTTAAAATGGACATGAAGGATAAGAACTAAGGACCTGAGATTCTGGTATTAAAAGCCATATAGATTATTTATTTTAGTTTCTATAATAATTATGTTAGACTGAGCTTATGAGAAATCTGGATTTGAGGATAATTATTTGAATAAGAAACTAAACTGGGGAATAATTGGTGCAGGAATTATCGCAGAAAAGATGGCTGATGCCCTGCACCAGAACAGGAACAGTGAACTTCTTGCTGTTGCTTCAAAATCAATTGATCGGGCACAAAACTTTGCAGAC
>CBDVAD010000140.1:0-8311 GCA_965371875.1 uncultured bacterium | reverse complement strand
CTCATAGTTGCTTCGGTTCCGGAATTTACCATTCTGATTTTTTCGATAGATGGGTAAACAGATGTTATCAGCTCTGCAAATTTCACTTCAATCTCTGTGTTTGCTCCGAAACTCGTACCTCTGGCTGTATATTCGTTGAGTTTAGCAATAATCCTGTCATCGGAATGTCCAAGAATTAAGGGCCCCCATGAACCTACATAATCGATATATTCATTTCCATCGACATCTGTAATTTTTGAGCCTTTTCCATGGGATATATATACAGGATCCATAGATACAGAGTTAAAGGACCTGACCGGACTGTTTACACCCCCGGGTATAACATATTTTGATTTTTTGTATAATTCTTCAGATTTAAGAAACATAACTCTCCTCCATGAAATATTTGACTCTTTCCTTTTTAAATTCCTTTATACTGTACAGGGTAAAATATTCGTCCACATTAATTTGCTTTGCTATCCCGGTTATTATTGCTTCACACTGTTCTGTACTTCTGGCATGAGTCATTGCAAAAAGGTTGTACTGCCAGTCCGGATAAACAGGACGCTGATAGCAATGGGAAACCTCTGTAAATTCTGAGGCAATTTGCCCTGCCTCATCAATTCTGCGGGCAGGAACCTTGAAGCAGGCCATCCCATTTGCAGTAAACCCGGCATTTCTGTGTCTAATTACTGCAGAGATCCTTTTTAATGCACCTGATCTTTTTAAACCATTTATATCTTCGATCAGATTTATTTCAGATCTGCTAATACTCTCTGCAATCATTTTCCAGGGATTTGATACCAGAGGAAAAGGCTGCTGTAACTGGACGATCAATTTTTCATCTATAGGGGCTGTTTCCGGTAATTCTTCTACAATTTTATTTGAGTTTCTTATTTTTTTATCTGAGAATGTAAAATTGACTCCGATCTTGTAGGTTTTCAGGGATGGAAGTATGAGAAAATCGATAACCTCCTCCCCCAGAAGGTCCCTGATTTCTGTTTCAAAATCAATTTTTTTCCTGATTGTAATAGTAAACCATACATTATACCTGTGCTCTCTAAGATAATTGTGACTGACCCCCGGATGCCCATTAATCCTTTCTGCAGTAGTTTCAGGATCATCAGTTTTTACTGCCACCAAAGTACTTTTATATCCCAGAGGTCCAGCCTTGAAAATAGCAGAAATATCCCTGATTATATTTTCTTCTTTCAGGCAGGTAATTCGCGAAATAATCTCTTCCTCAGGGAGACCAATTCTATTGCCTATTACTTCAAAAGGCCTTTCTGAAAGAGGAAAATCGAGCTGCACTTCTTCAAGTATTTTTTTATCAATATCAGTAAGTTCAGGCAATTTTTATACTCTCCCTGTTTTCTCGGGAATATAGATACAGTAGGGTTCTTCTGCCATATAATTTCCCGTTTCCGCATACGCTCTGGCCCTGCAGCCACCGCAAACACCCAGATACTTACAATACCCGCATTTACCCTCATAGGCTTTAGGATTCCGCATCTCAAGAAAAAGCTCAGAGTTTTCCCATATATCCTGAAAATCAAGTCCGTTCTTTTTGATATGCCCGGCTTCTTCTTCAAGAAATCCGCAAATCTGGACCTTTCCTGTATGGGAGATAAATGCGAAACCCTGTCCACCCATGCACCCCTTTGTCATGGCATTTAAACCGTGAGTTTCCACAGAGACTTTTCTGCCTGCCTTTGCTTCCTCCTGTCTGAAAATTCTGTAATAGTGGGGAGCGCAGGTTGGTTTCATCTGAATCGGCAGATCCAGGCTCTTCTTATAGACCCAGGTCAGGACCTCTTCGTATTCGACCGGATCAATTTCATATTCCGCCATATCTTTACCTCTGCCTGTAGGGACAAGCAGGAAGGGGTGATAACTGACTGCACCTATCTCAATAGCAAGATCAAGGATATTTTTCAGCTGCAGGTAATTCAGCTTTGTCACTGTTGTATTTACCTGGAAATCCAGTCCAGCTTCCCTGGCCAGTTTTGCAGCATTCATAACAGCAGCAAAAGCTCCCTCTTCCTGACGAAAATCATCGTGTGTTTCAGCATCCATACCATCAAGACTGAGGCTGATCCTCTGGATACCCGAATCAATCATCTTTTGAGTATTCTCTTTATTCATAAGCACACCACAGGTGGCAAGCACCATTCTTAACCCCAGAGAGGTACCATAGGCTGCAATCTCATAGATATCATCCCTGGCCATAGGCTCACCGCCGGTTAGAATCATTATCGGTTTGGAAAAGGAAGCAACATTATCCAGTAATCTGAAACATTCCTCTGTACTTAGCTCCCCTTCATAGGGGATGTTAGCAGCAGACGCTCTGCAGTGCCGGCATTTTAGAGGGCATCGCCTTGTTACCTCCCAGGCAATAAGCCTGGGCATATATTTTTTACCGGACCCGGACATCATTAGTTGTAATCCTTTTGGTTCAGTATACGGGCGGCATCTTTAGCTGAATATGTAAGAATAATATCGGCTCCAGCTCTTCTAATGGAAGTAAGCACCTCCATAGTAACTTTATCTCCATCTATCCATCCGTTACGTGCCGCTGCCTGGATCATTGCATATTCACCGCTGACATTGTATGCAGCGACAGGCATTTTGAACTCCTGTTTAATCCGGTATATTACATCAAGATAAGAGAGAGCGGGCTTAACCCTTACAATATCAGCACCTTCTTCAATATCCAGGCGGGTTTCCCTGACAGCTTCATCACTGTTGGCAGGGTCCATCTGGTAACCCTTCCGGTCTCCTTCCTGGGGAGCTGAATCAGCGGCTTCCCTGAAGGGGCCGTAAAACGCCGATGAGTATTTAGCTGAATAAGCCATAATAGGTGTATTCTTAAAACCCTTTGAGTCCAGTGCAGAACGTATTACTCCCACTCTGCCATCCATCATATCCGACGGAGCAATCATGTCCGCCCCGGCTTCTGCATGGGACAGTGCCTGTTTTCCCAGAAGTTCCAGGGTAGCATCGTTGTTGACTGTCCCATGCTCCAGTACTCCGCAGTGTCCGTGGGAAGTGTATTCACAAAAACAGACATCAGTTATTATAAGAAAATCATTCACCTCTTTTTTTATAGATCCCAGGGCCCGCTGAATTATTCCCGTTTCAGAAAAAGAATCAGATCCTGTAGGGTCCTTCGTCTCAGGTAGCCCAAACAGTATTATCCCGGGAATACCCAAATCTCTTATCTTTTTACATTCATCCACAAGAATATCAACTGACATATGATAATTACCGGGCATGGAAGAAATTTCATTCTTTATATTATTTCCCGGGCATACAAATAAAGGCATTATCAGATCGTTGACAGAAAGGGATGTTTCCCTTACAAGTCTCCTGGTATTCTCATCATTTCGCATTCTACGCATTCTATGTATAGGAAAAGCCATAATTTCTCCTTCTATCTATTTGATTCCAATCTCTTCATCAGTCAGAAAGCAGGCAGGATCTTCGGCCCAGAGATCTCCCGTTACTGCTTCTGCTCTGACCCTGAAATTTCCACCACACAGATCGAGGTACTGGCATTTTGCACATCTACCCTTAACATGAGGTTTCTTGTCTTTCAATTTGGCCATCAGGGGATTCGACAGATCTGTCCAGATCTCGCTGAATGGTCTTTCCTTTACATTCCCGAATGTTTCGTGTCTCCAGAACTGATCAGCATATACTTCACCATCCCAGCTTACACAGCCAATACCATTACCTGTGCTGTTACCTCCATTCATCTTAAGGAGGGAAAGGACATCTTCTGCTCTCTCAGGATCCTCTTCTTTAAGACGCAAATACAGATAAACTCCGTCTGCATGATTATCTACAGTCAGAATTTCTTTTTTAAGACCATCTTTGTACAGTTCCCTGGTCAGGTCCATCAACAGATCAACAGTTTTTCTGGTTTCTTCTTTTGTCAGATCCTCATCAATAATTTTACTGCCCCGGCCTGTATATACCAGATGGTAAAAACATGCTCTCGGAATATCTTCATCTCTTAGAAGCTGGAAAATACCAGGAATATCCTCCACATTCTTTTTATTCATGGTAAACCTCAGGCCAACCTTAATTCCTGCTTCCTTGCAGTTTCGGAGGCCCTGAATAGCTTCATCAAAAGCACCCTTCTTTCCTCTAAACATATCGTGGGTTTTTTGGAGTCCATCAAGGCTTATACCTACATAGGAGAGGTCCAGATCTTTTAATTTTTTTGCAAGTTCTCTTGTAATGAGTGTTCCGTTTGTAGAGAGAACAGCTCTCATTCCTCTGGATCTGGCATGGCCTATTAATTCCAGAATATCTTCCCTCATCAGCGGTTCTCCACCGGAAAAAAGAAGAACAGGTGAGCCGTACTGAGCAAGATCATCGATTAGAGCCTTTCCCTCAGCTGTTGTTAATTCATCAGGGTAATCAACATCCTGGGACTGGGAGTAGCAGTGAATACATCGCAGATTACAGCGGCGTCCTACATTCCAGACAACTACCGGTTTTTTATCTTTCGAGAACTGAAGCAGATGTGAGGGCAGTTTACCCGAATGTCTTCCATATCTTAGAGGATCAGATGCTTCGACTGATCCGCAGTAAAGCTTTGAGATACCAATCATTATTTTTCCTTTTCTATTGCTTGATTTACTATTTCTGAAACGAGAGCCGGGATTGTATGAGTTACGGCCTCGATAGATAGATTTATACCGGCTTCTTTTGCCGTTTTTGAAGTTACAGGTCCAATTGAAGCTCCATTTATCTTTGAAATATACTTACTTCGATTGTTTATTTTCAGAATATTTATAAGGTTTGTAACTGTAGATGATGATGTAAATGTACATAAATAGAGGTTTTTATCAAATATACTATCAATATATTCGGCAGTATATTCAGGCATTTTGTTTTCATAAACAGGTACAGCATCAACAAGAGCACCCATTGCAGTCAGGGATAGAGGAAGCAGATCCCTTGCAATTAAGCTTCCAGGTATAAGAACTTTTTTCCCCTTTAACTCTACTTTATCTCTTTCCAGTTCTTTAACTATACCCTCAGATGTAAATTGCTCCGGTATTATGTCTGCCTTTATTCCGTATTTAATAAGACTCATGGCAGTAGCCGAACCAATGACAGCAATTTTAATTCCAGCCAGAATCCGGACATCTTTTTTGCTCATTACTTTCTTAAAGAAAATATCCACACTGTTAACAGATGTAAATATTATCCAGGAATAGACTGAAATAGAATCTATTGCTCTGTCAAGATTTGAGTTGTCGGGAATGGGAGAAATTTCTATGGTTGGAAATTCGATTACCTCTGCTCCAAGATCTCTTAATTCTTTTGATAAGCTGGATGCCTGGACTCTGCTTCTTGTAACGATTATTTTTTTTCCGAAAAGTGGTTTTTTCTCGAACCAGTTGAGTCTGGATCGTAGACGGACGACATCACCGATTATAATGAGGGCCGGAGTTGATATATTCTCCTTTTTGACAACATCAACTATCGTATCAAGTGTTCCCTCTGCCGATCGCTGGGATGTCATAGTTCCCCATTGAACAATGGCGGCTGGTGTACTTCCACTGCGTCCTTCCTTTTTGAGGTTGCTGACGATAATCGGAAGGTTTTTAACACCCATATAAAAGACGAGAGTTCCCAGACCTGCTATGGAACGCCAGTCTATACCACTTTCATCCTTACCATCCATCTCATGACCCGTAATAAATCCGGCTGTTGAGGTGATTCCTCTGTGGGTAAAAGGTATACCTGCATAAGCTGCAGCTGCAATTCCTGCGGTAATCCCCGGTACTACTTCAAACTCTATACCTGCATCTGATAGTGCAAGAGCTTCTTCTCCTCCTCTTCCAAAGACATATGGATCCCCACCTTTCAACCGTGCTACAGATTTACCTTCCCGGGCTTTTTTCACCAGCAAACTGTTTATATCTTCCTGAGCCAGAGTGTGATCAGAGGCTTTTTTCCCAACATAGATCTGCTCACTATCATTTCTGGCCATGGAAAGCAGTAAATCATTGCTCAGATAGTCGTATATAACAACATCTGCACTGGACAGATATTCAGCTCCTCTGATAGTAAGCAGTCCAATATCACCAGGACCTGCTCCTATTAGATATACTTTTCCTTTTGTGTTTAAATTATTTGGAGTCATGCTTATATTCCTCATAATGTACAGATGTGCCGATATCTTTTATCCCAATCCCGGTTAAGAGAATCTGCAAAAGAGAATCTATTCCAACCTCTTTTATATGTCCGGTATTTTTATTTTTTGATAAATAATTAATCATGCAGTAGATAAGCTGCACCGAAATATCGATATCTATACTTTTTTTCAGTAATTTTTCATTTTGACCCTGAATCAGGACACGCCTGATTAGTTCCAGAATCTTATTTCTCATTTCAAGTATTACTGTATTGTTCTTTTGTTCAAGACTGTTTTCTTCCCTGTTCCATATCTGATGGAAATAGCGGTATTTTGACATGAATGAGTACAAATGAAGTATTAAACTGCGTAGGTTTCTGATGAAATCATCTCTATTACTATATGCTTTCTCCAGGACTCCTAAAAGTTTTTCAAGTCTGGACTGGAGGATTGAAAAATAGAGATCATCTTTGGATTGGAAATAGTTATAAAGTGTCCCTTTCCCAACGCCTGCAGATACTGCAACCTCTTCCATGGAAACATTATGAAAATCACTTTCTGCGAACAGTTGACATGCGGAAGAGAGAATTCTCTCAACTTTTTCAGGCTTCATAGTTTTCCTCAAGCCCTTTCCTTATATCTGACATAATAATATTTCCACCTCTGGTAAGTATGTCTGAAGCTGTTCTCAAAGCTATTTCTACTGCATTCCCCAAAGGTCCTGTATTATCTGCGGTTATTACTTTTTTCCCATCCAGATCTGAGACAAGTCCTCTGAATCTGAAGTTGTTTCCATCTATAACGGAATAGCAGCCAACAGGAGTTTGACATCCGCCCTCCAGAGTATTCAGGAATGCCCGTTCTGCTTCTGCCATTATTGCAGTTTCATAATCATTTATTCTTAAAAGAAGTTCTTTGATGAACGAATTGTTTTCATTTATTTCAATTCCAATGATTCCCTGGCTTATTGCAGGCATCATTATATCAGGACTGAGTTTTTCCGAAATTTTATGCTCAAGTCCGGATCTGATCATCCCGGCACAGGCAAGGATAGTCCCGTCACAGTAACCGGATTCAAGTTTGGAGAGTCTGGTATCAACGTTTCCCCGTATATCTATTATTTTAAAGCCTTTTCCCAGTCTTAAAAGTTGAGACCGTCTTCTCAGACTGGAAGTCGCAATAACTGACTCCCCGGGCATTTCGGAAAGCTTTTTACCATCTTTACTAATAAAAGCATCCCGGACATCCTCCCGTTTAAGAACTCCTCCGAGGCTTATTCCCTCAGGTAATTCAGTGGGAAGATCTTTAAGACTGTGGACTGCAAGATCAATTTTGTTTGTAAGCAAGGCAGTTTCAAGCTCTTTTGTAAACAGTCCTTTATCTCCTATTTTAGACAGTGGAGAATCCAGAATTTTATCACCTTTGGTTTTAATGATAATAATATCAACATTAAGCATACTATCTTTTTCCTGGAGAAGTTTTTTGACCATTTCCGCCTGAATTATGGCGAGTTTACTCCCTCTTGTGCCTATCTTTACATTAGCTTTCAATATTCTCTCCATTTCCGGCAGGCTGGTTATCATGATCATCCTTTGCCGGTGTAAGATCAAAAAGGTTGTTCACCAGATCAATGTATTCCAGGCTGCTTCCATTTTTTGACAGTTCCCGTAAATTTTTTATTATCAGACCAAGATATTTTTTGGTGATGAAATCTGAATATTGGCTGACATAATGAAACTCATCTTTTGAAATACGTTTTTTAAGGTTTGATAATTCGTTTTCTGAATAAGAGACCAGTTTTTTCTTCAGGGAATCAATTGTAGGGGACAGTTTCAGTCCGTTTTGCCAGATTATGAAATCTTCAGTTATTTTTGTAATAATTGCTTCGGATTTCTTTACTGCTCCCCGCCTTTTTTTGTTATTGAAGGCTACTATCTGCTGTAGATCATCCATATTAAAAAGAAATGTATTAGCAATATCCCTTACAGAATCATCTATATTTCTTGGAACTGACAGATCAATCAACAGAAACAGTTTTTTCTTTCTTTTCTTTTCGATTTCAGAAACAAGTTCCTTTGACAACAGTTGTTTTCCTGCAGATGTAGAAGTTATCACAATATCAGATTGAATAAGGGCATCCTTCAGGAGATTAAATTCTTTGGTACCTGCATTGAA
>CBDVAD010000139.1:0-8327 GCA_965371875.1 uncultured bacterium | reverse complement strand
GATAAGGCTATCCCCAGATCAGAGAATGGTCTGAAGTTAATTACAGCATCTATTTCAGTTCCAAGATAGAGAGAGTCTGAGAATTGGTTTATACCCGGTTCAGATATTTTTCCTGTCGTAGAACGGAAAAATCCGGATGCCTTTAATTCAGTCTGGATATTCTGAAGTTTTTTATTTTTACCTGAACCAAATGGCTTTATAGAATAATTAAGCTGGGCAATAAATATATTTCCAAGGAGAGGAGAAAATATTTGTGCAAATTCTGATCTTGAAACCGGAATGAAGTTTGTAGAATTTGATTCGGTATTACCTTCTGTAAATTCGCTGTAATCACTGTCTCCACTGGAATAAATAAATTTAAAACCGGCTTTTGAAAAGAATTTATCCTGCAGATAGTAACGAAGCCCGAATGTTCCCATAAAGGAAAGTATGTTTTCGTAACTATATGCTGCATCTATGTATGAAAGGGTTTTCCCTGTTCCCAGAAAAAAATTGGTATCGTAGTAAAGGGAAGGAGCAAGGGCTCCTTTAAGGCCAATTCCGGAATACTGGGTATGAAGTTTTCCTCCCTTACTGGATTCAGCTTGTGGCCCTTCTGATAAAAGATCGGATTCAGCTCGAAGATCCATCTGCATCCAGAAAGAGAGGTTAAGATCCTGTGACATAAACAGTTCGGGTAGCAGAAGGTCAAGACCGCTTATTAGTCTGGGAGCAGCAAATATAACCTCACTACTCGATTGATCACTCTGATCAGCTTTGGATATGACTACAGTTGATGAGTCTGTAAAAAGCAAACCTGAATAACCCGCAGTCATTGATAAGATAGCTGTTGGGAAATTAAGTTCAGCTGTTACTCCGTCCAGAGTATGACTAAAGATATGTCCGGAAAAATCAGCAGCCCATAATCTTCCGACAGTGTATGAAAATAATGATTCCGTCTCACTTCCAATATTTAAAAAATCAAGTTCGAACAGGTAGGGTTTAACTGTAGAATAGGTATAACTGCCCTGGGACATTAATTTTATGGTATCGCTTAAATCGGCTGTCAACCATAGAGACAGTCCTGTCTCTGAATAATCAGAAAGTTCTTCTTCTAAATATGAATAAGATATAATTGATTTGTTATTGATACTCCCACCGAAGTCCAGTCCTGAAAGTATACCAATAATAAAAATCAATAGAAAAAATGATGTCAGGAGTTTTTTCACAGGTTCTCCTCCTTCCATTCCAACAGCCGACCGAGTATTCGAATTACTTCTTCCCCGGAAATATAACGGTTGGGATCCCTGTTTTCATCTATTAATTCCAGATAGAAAAGTTCTCTGGAAGCATATCTGGGGCCAGGAAAAATCTGATACATAATACCGCCATCCAGATTAAATGATTTCATAAGCATGTAGGAATATTCTCCAAGAGTTATATATTCTCCGGCTTCTTTATTTTTCATATCCCATTTTAACTTACCCAGATATTTAAGCGACTCCTCCAATGTTGCATTGTCTCTCAATAGCCCAGCGGCTGTAAACACCATGTATGATGTTCTTCCAAAGCCGGCTTTCTCTTTATCAAGCATTTCATCAATAACTGTATTGGATTGTGAGTGCAGAAAAAGCGGAAGACATACAATTAAAACGCCAAAGAGAATGAGTTTGTTTTTTTTCATTCATATTACCTCATTTTATGTTATTATTGCTCATTATACACCAATATTGTGTATTTAACTAAAAAAAAATAAAGAGGTTTCAATGAATATTAAATCTGCACAGATATATTTCATTCCTATAATAGTAGCTCTTGTTTTTTCAGTTTTAAGCCTGTTTAATTTCTTTGAATCCGGAGAAAGGGGTCTCTTTGATCTTCTTCTCCATATAAAACCAGCTGTTACAGAAGATGAAAATATTCTTCTTATTGATATAGATGACCCCTCAATTGCACAGGTAGGAGTATGGCCCTGGAGCAGGGATATTATGGCAGACGGTCTGATCCTTATGAAGGAACTTGGGGCGCAGTATGCAGTATTTGATATAGAGTATACAGAGCAAAGCCCTCTTGGCGTAAATGCCGGTGTACTGGAAAAGGAGATTCCTGATCTTTTTGCGACTGAGTTTTTTAATATTGATCAAAATACCTCCGATTTATTTGCTGCTATTGAAGCAGGTTTTATAACTATGGAGGATGCGGCTTATTATCTGGAAGATTTAAAAGTTTTAAATGAAGATTCAAGAGATGTTCTTTTGCAGAAAGTAGCAGATATAGCAAGAGATAATGACATCTATCTGGGACAAAGTGCCAGGTTTTTTGGAAATGCTTTTTTTACTATCAATATGCTTCCATCCCGGGAAGGTACGCTTTCTGATGAGCACAAAGAATATGCGTTTGAAATAATTGCTGTAGATAATATCAGTAATCAGGATAATACTATAGAAATTTCAAAAGATATCAGACCGGTAATTGTTCCTGTATTAAAGAATGCTGCAGGTGCCGGTTTTCCAAATGTAACAGTCGATTCGGACGGTGTAATGCGCCGTATTCATCTTGTGGGAGAATTTGACGGCCACTATTTTACTCAGCTTACATTTGCACCAGTTCTGGACTTCCTGGGTAATCCGGATGTCGAGGTATATAAAAATAGAATTGTGCTTAAGGCTGCAGTCAGAGATGGTGGAGATCCAGAGGGGGTAGACATTACTATACCCCTGACAATTGACGGCAGGATGCTCATAAACTGGCTGAAAAAAGATTACCTGGAGAGCTTTCATCATCTAAGTTACTATGAACTGGTTCTGAATAAAGAACTTGAAAATCGACTAATTGAAAATCTTAAGAATATAAGCGATGCCGGATATCTTTCATATTATCAGAGTGATAATGATCTTCTTGAGGTTTATCAGTATACCGAGGATATTAAAAAAAGCATTCTTATTGGGGGCGATACTGCTGGTGTTGCAGATTATAGAGAGGTCAGGAACTATTTCTTTGAAGAGGTAGGACTGTTTCTGGAAAGTGATGCAGAAAAGGTACTTCTTTCAGATATAGAGGCCGTTATCCTTTCAGACGAAGTATCTGATGTGATCAAAGAGGAGTACAGACAGATAAAAGCCGAGGTCCCGGGTGTTTTTACTGCTGTCAGGGATGTTTACAGCAGCTTGTCAGAATCCAGAGAGAGGATTATTTCAGCACTGGAAGGTTCTTTTTGTATTATTGGTCAGACTGGTACATCCACTACTGATATTGGCGTAAACCCATTTGAGGAGGAGTATATGAATGTTGGAATTCATGCCTCCACTCTTAACACAATACTCTCCGGATCGTTTCTTGATGATAGTCCCGGGTGGTATTCTTCCCTTTTGGCATTACTTTTATCGGTTCTTGTCATGATAGTTATAAAAAGATTAAAACCTGTATACTCTGTGACTGCCGGATTTATCTTTACTCTGGCAGTTCTGGCGGCAGGAGCCGGATTTTTTCTTTTAACAGGAATTTATATTAATATTTTACCACCGGTATTATCTGTTTTTGTAACTGTAATTCTTATTTTTATTCTCAACTTCTTTACTCTGGAAAAAGAGAAAAGTTTTATAAAAAATGCCTTTTCCCACTATCTGTCTCCGGATGTAATCAGTGAACTGGTTTCCAATCCTGATAAACTTAACCTTGGTGGAGAGAAAAAAAGATTAACTGCCATCTTTACAGATGTCCAGGGTTTCTCAACAATTTCAGAGAAGCTTGATCCTACCGATCTGGTTAATCTTCTTAATGCTTATTTAACAGAAATGAGTAATACAATTCTCGATCTTCGGGGTACAATTGATAAATATGAAGGAGATGCAATTATTGCATTTTTCGGAGCTCCTGTTGAATATGATGAACATTCCGCAAATGCCTGCCTTTCAGCTGTAAGGATGAGAAGGGTTGAAAAAAAGCTTAATGAATACTTTTTACGCGAGAAGATGAGTCCTGTTCCTCTGTTTACCAGAATTGGTATAAATACCGGTGATATGGTTGTCGGAAATATGGGTACTCCTAAGAAAATGGACTATACAATAATGGGTAATGCAGTAAATCTTGCTGCACGCCTGGAAGGTGTAAATAAACAATATGGAACAGGAATCCTGGTTAGTGAGGAAACTTATAAATCCGGAGCTGCCAATATTACTACCAGACAACTGGACAGGGTCAGGGTTGTCGGTATTAATACACCCGTTCGTTTGTATGAATTAATTGAAGAAAAAAGTATGACAGATGATAAAACTTTGGAAGCTATGGAAATATTTCACTCAGCTCTAAATATTTTTGAGGAAAGAGAATGGGTCAAAGCCCAGAAGGATTTTTTAAAGGTTCTTAAAATTTTCCCGGAAGATGGGCCTTCCAGGAAATATATTCAGCGCTGTAAAGATAATATGCAGAAACCGCCTGATAAAGACTGGGATGGAGTTTTTAGCCTTACGATGAAGTAACAGTTAACAGTGATCAGTTAGGAATCTGTTAATTGCTCACTGTCCTATTCTCGTTTTTTTCAAAATTGAAAACATGATTTTGGATAATTCATCTGCATTATTATACAAATTCTGAAAAGATTCTATATCCAGTAGATCTGTATCTCTCATTAATGAAAGCCAATACTTACTTTCCAGGCTTTCTTTATAAGAAATTGAAATCTTCGCAGAAAAGTCTGCTTTAGAGATTGCACCATTAGCCTCAGCTATATTAGCTCCAATAGATGTTCCACTACGCAGGAGCTGCTTTGATAATATGTACTCTTTCTTTTCTGCACAAATCCACTTGTACAGTTCCACAATTTTAATTGCAAACGAATAAGCTTTTTGATAGAGATTATTTTCTTTTACCATACTTCTATATACTGGTAAAAATCGCTTCCTGCTTCAAAAAACAGTACTACAGTTTGCAAATCCTCTCTGCTAACTGCTAACTGTTCACTGATAACTGGTAACTGCTCACTGTAAACTGCCTCAGTCCCACATCTCTATATGATACTTATATCCCTGCTCTGTAAGAAATTTTTGTCTGTTCAGTGCAAATTCCTCTTCTGTTGTGTGCCTGGAAACAAGGGAGTAGAAATATGAGTTTCGTTCTTTCGGACGCAGGATACGACCCAGACGCTGGGCTTCCTCCTGTCTTGATCCAAAAGTTCCGGAAACCTGAATTGCAACAGATGCATCCGGAAGATCTATTGCAAAATTTGCAACCTTTGAAACAACAATTACTTTTTCTTTTCCTTTTCTGAATGCGTTATAGATACGTTCCCGCTCAGGATTTGGTGTTTTCCCTGTTATCAGGGGAGCAGACAATGCCCTGGCAATACTATTTAACTGTTCAATGTACTGGCCAATAACAAGGATTGAGTCTTCTCTATGGTTTTTTATCAGCTGTTTTACAATAGCTGTTTTTTGGGGGTTTTCACTGGCGACGCGGAATTTCTTTCTCTTGTCTGCAACAGCATATTCAATCTTAAGACTGTCAGGAAGATCCATTCGTATCTCATAGCAATTTGCTTCTGCAATCCATCCCTTCGCTTCCAGTTCCTTCCACGGAACATCGTAGCGTTTTGGTCCTACAAGAGAAAATACATCTTCCTGACGTCCGTCTTCTCTAACCAGTGTTGCGGTTAACCCCAGTCTTCTCATAGACTGAATTTCTGCAGTTACCCGGAATACAGGTGCAGGCAGCAGATGTACTTCATCATAAATAATCAGACCCCAGTTTTTTTTACGGAAAATTGAAAAATGGGGAAAGTCACTTTCACTGTCCGGCCGCCATGTCAGAATCTGATAAGTTGCTACTGTAACCGGCCTAATAACTTTTCTGTCCCCTGTATACTCGCCAATATCTTCTTTCGGGATATGTGTCTTATCTGTAAGTTCTTCTATCCACTGATGAACTGCTGCTACATTGGTTGTAAGTATGAGAGTATTTGTTTTCAGGATCTCCATGACTTTCATGCCGACTATAGTTTTTCCAGCGCCGCAGGGAAGTACTATTACACCAAATCCACTTCCTGCATTTCCATCCCCGCAAAAGGTTTCGGCAGATTCAATCTGATAATCCCTTACAATTAAACCAAAACCACTTTGAGTAGTTTCTCTAAGATCAACTGCCAGAGGATCACCATCTATCAGAGGGGCCTCATCTTTTACAGGATAACCAAGTTTTATCAGTTCAAGTTTTACCGATCCCCTGTCTACAAGATTTATTGAAAAACCTGACCGTACGGGAACAAGATATTTCCTTAATTTTTCAGTGGAAGAGAGTTCTGCCATAATCATTTTGTCATCAATTGTCAGAAGCAGTTTGTTCATATTATCGGTTTCTTTTAGAACAAGTTTGCCGAATCTGGAAATTATATCTCTTATATTGAATATTATGTTCTCGGGAATATCAAATCGGCTCCATTTTTCCAGTAGATTTACTATATGATCAGCATCCAGGCCGGCAGAGGCGGCATTCCATAATGAGAGCGGAGATACTCTATAAGTATGAATGTGCTCCGGTGATTTCTCCAGTTCTGCAAATGGGGCAATATCATTTCTGGCTGCTGCAAAATTACTATTATGAACATCTAAAAGTAATGTATTGTCACTCTGGATAATGAGTGGATTGTGAGGATTTCCTGTTTTCATAGCCAACAAGAATATATTTATTATATAAAAAATTCAATAGTGATAATTTTATTTTTGCATTTATTACAGACAAAACTGAAGGAAGATACAGAAAATAAAAATAGCCATAAACAATCGAATTTTCAATGTAAGCCGGTTTGTAGCGAAACCCCCGTTCTATCAGGGGTTTCTTCGGGAACCGGTGTGGGCATATTTCTTACAATTGTCATGAATGTATCCTATCATCATAAAAAACTGTAGAAAAAAATTACTTTGCATAACCGGCAGAGGAGAGTAGAATACAAATATGGAAGATATTGTAATAGTTGGGTCTGTGGCGGATAATCCTGTAGCAGAGGATATTGCTCATTATATGGGGCAGCAGGAGGATTATCAGGATCTTATCTCTCTTAAAAGCTTTCTGAATGCCGAATTTTGCCCCCGGTTTATTACAGGACCCCGGAATCTGGGTAATGTCGGTGATAAGTTGAAAGATAAAACAGTTATCCTTGTCAGTACAAACCAGGGATCTCATTCCAGGAATGGCCTTGCAATGCGTAATTTTCTTATTGCCAGGGCTGCCAAGGATAATGGCGCACAGCGTGTAATTCTTGTAGAACCTGATCTGTACTACAGTGCTCAGGATCGTGGCCCCAGGAAGGAACATGGTCTTACCAGACAAAAAAGAACAAGACAGGATTATGAAAAATTTGATGGGCAGCCGTTTTCATCCCGATTATATGCCGATCTTTTAAAAATATCAGGAGTTGATGAAGTAGTGACAGTTCACAATCATTCGACTTCGGTTCAGAATATATTTATGGACCGGTTCTCGGGTAAATTCCATAACCTCCGTCCCTACGATCTCTACTCAAGCTATATTAAGGATACTGATGTAGTAAATGATCGTAATCTTGTACTGTGCGCTCCTGATAAGGGCGCATTGGAGTTTACAAGAAAGATACAGCACACCATCGGCTACAAAAATATTCCTGTAATAATTATGGATAAACAGAGGATAGGTGAGCGAGAAGTTCATCTTAGTGTTTCACCTGATTCAGATATTGAACTCGCTGATATAATTGGTAAGGATGTAGTTGTTGTGGATGATATGGTGCGGTCTGGTGGGACAATTGTAGAAACCTGTCATAAACTCCGTTCAGCAAATCCTAATAAAATTGTCTTTTTTGTAACCCATTTCTATTCAAGCAGAGAGTGCCGGGTAAATCTGAATGATAGGGTTCTGGATGAAATAATTACAACTACTACGATTCCGTCCATACTGAACAGAGATGTCCAGGGGAGGCTTAGGCATAAAATGGTTGTTCTTCTTATATCAAGGTGGATAAGTAATTATCTTCTGAAGCTTCTGGATAAAAAATCACCCGGTCTCAAAGCGCCATTGTATTCAGAGGACATGTCAGCAAAAAACCCAAGATGGATTGGGAAGATGGGACCGTTGTTTTCTGATTCGTAGGGGCGAACGGCCGTTCGCCCCTACGAATCACACCGTATATATATCCGTCCGCCTGTCCTCAAACACGTCATTAAATTCTGTAATGTTTTTATTCAGGGCATCCCCCGGGTCTATCTCTGTGATGTATAATTCATCTCCTTCAGGTAATGATCGATGAACAATCCCCCCGTTCGGTGCTATTATCTGGCTTTCTCCTGTGTATTTGTGAGTTTTATTCCCTTTTGTTTCGGAAC